>CAXYUU010000378.1:0-3818 GCA_964292015.1 uncultured Acetobacteroides sp. | reverse complement strand
CTTACGGGAATGTTCAGCGCCTGCTTTACCAAATCTGTATGGCTGTCAATAACGTAAAGGTTGGGCTCGGTGCTGTAGTAGTCACCACGCGAGCTGACGTAAATATCACCTCGTTTATCAACCTGCATGCGGTGCAGGTTAACGGCCACTTCAATCTTCTTTATCTCCTTAAATGTATCAAGGTCAATTACCGATACGGTACGATCGTAGTTGGGTACACGGTAGCCGCCCGAGTTGGCTACGTAGAGTTTATTGTTGTTCACCACCATCTCTTCGGGCTGGTAGCCCACGGTTACCTTACGGGTTAGCTCCAAGGTGGTGGTGTCTATTTCCGCTACAAAACCTATCTCTGCATTAGGACTTATCTGTACCGGTCCTGAGTAGGAGCTAACGTAGGCCTTGCCGTTATGGAAGGCCATGTAGCGACAGTTTGGTACGTTAATCGACTTAATATGCTTTGCCGTTTTCACGTCAATAACCTCTATATAGTTCGAACAGTTAATTACCGCGTACGCCTTCGAACCGTAGATCTTGATATCGTTACCCACATCTCCCAGCTCTTTCACTATTTCGGGATTGCGTTCCGAGTAAATATCACGGGTATAAGTACCCGTGTTATAGTCAAAGTAGTCGATCGTGGCTCGGTTCATTCCCATATTCCCTTCATTGAGAAGGTAAAAACCACTTACCTTGCCTCCAACCAGCGGCAGGGCAACCTGCTCTCCTTCCGATAGTATTATTTGCTCGTCTTCTCTACAAGCAGGAAAAAAAAGATATGCTGTGGCAAGTAGCAGCAATCCCAATTTGTTTCGTCTCTTTTGCATATAGTCGTTTAGTATTTCATTACTAATTTATCTACTGGTATTGTTTATAGGTAATCTACGCAACGCACCAAAATTACAGCGCAAAGCTCAGCACAAACCGGCAGTTGCGACCTGGCATCGGGTAGTTAAGCACCACATCGTAGTACTGGTTTAGCACGTTATTAACTTCAAGGGATACTTTTAGCTGGTGCGATTTACTTACTTGCACCTCTTTTTGTAGTGAAATATCGTGCGTGTACCACGGTTGAATATGGTTTCGGGCAATATTATTTACAGCCCCATCGTACCGTTCTCCTACGTAAATCAGGCTATAGTTAAATGCCCACGATTGGTACATCACGTTTGCAATCAGCGATCCGCTATGCCAGGGGGTGTAGGGTATTTGATCACCATACGACGACATTTTAGTACCGCTAATCTTGGTAAAATCCTGTGCCTTGGTGTACGAATAGGTGAAATTGGTACTTAGCTGCACCTTGTTAATATGCCACTGCGTAGAGGCCGACACCTCTACCCCCCGGTTCTCCACCTTACCCATGTTGGTCATCATCCAGCGAAAGCTGCTTCCTGTTGGAGCTGCTATTATCTTATCCGTAATAATAGCATAGTAGGCATCAGCCTGTAAAGCAATGCCATCCAAAATTCCACTCTCCATTTTTTTTTCAAAACTTGCCCCTATATTTACCTGGTTAGTATACTCCGGCTTTAGCTGGCTAAAGCCTATTTGGGCATAGTATAAATCGTTGAAGGTGGGCATTCTGAAAATACGCTTGTAGAATGCTCTGAGGTTGAGGTTGTGCTTTTCAAAGGGTCGGTAGCCTACAAATAATGCTGGTGTCAACTCCGATTTATCGGGTGACTTTGCAGTGTTACGCACCCGTTCCGTAACAAAGGTTCCCAACAGGCTTGCCTGTGCCTTAAGCTTGCCCAGGTCGATAGCCGTTGCCAGTGCCGTCAGTCCGGTATACCGCTGGGGATATGCAAAAGGTGTACCCACCCCGCGCATTACGGCATTTAGCTTGTTTAGCTGAAAGTCAACCGCAACCGACACATTCCAGCCAGGTAGTATGCTGTACATGTTTACAGTAGATAGGTACCAGTCTTGCTGTTTGTAGGTGTTATCAAACTGCATCTTTTTGGTCACGTAGTCTTTCATGAAATGAACCGTATCACGCGATAGGTAGTGCGTGTAGTCGTGTGCAAACTTGCCGTTTAGCTGAAATTTATACCGTGGGGTAACATCCTTAATGTAGGATGCCTGTATAAAGAAATTTTTATCGCCCTGACGCTCCCCATTGAAAAAAACATTCTTTACAATGGCTCCTGGCAATCCTCTATCCGAATCGTAGTAGTAAACCTTTGCTTGCCATGTTCCTCCGTTCAGGTTCCCGTATAACCCTGCGTCAACCCGGTATGCCTCAATATCGCTATTCCAGCGCGTTGCGGTGGTGTGGTAGGCGGTCGTTCCGCTAATGAATGTACGCCGGTAGCGAAATTTGTACTCCCCATTAGAGTTCAGGTACTCACCACTTAAGCTCATCCCAATTCTACGGCTCAACTTCTGCTCCAACCTAAACGAGGGGTTAACAAGGTTAATAGAGCCCGTTTTATATCGTACCAAAAGGTTTGTTTTTTCTCCTTCCACAAAAACAGCCTTTTTCGGTCGTAGGTAGATCGCTGATGCCGAAGCAAAATCCTTCGCTGGCTGAAAAATGTCGCTCTTTTGCCCATTGTAGAGCGATAGCTCCTCCAAATCATCCAACGAAAATCGACCCAAGTCAACCACCCCATTCTGAGCATTACCTACCTGTATCCCATCATAAAAAACACCAACATGATGCGACCCCATATTGCGGACATCTATTGTTTTAAGCCCGCCCATCCCGCCGTAATCTTTTATTTGCACGCCCGAAAAAAAACGAAGGGCATCGGCCACCGAATGGGTATTTAGCCTCTCTAGCTGTTTGCCGGTGAGGTGCTGCGCCGGTATGATCTCCTTGTAAGTTTTGGCAACTACCACGACTTCCTCGATGTGCTGCATTTCGTTGAGTTTGCTCTTCTGTGCCAACAATGGGGACGTGGCAAATCCCAACAGCCCGCTAAGCAGTAAAAATGAGGTGAAATTACGATATAACATATTTAGCAAATTGAGTTAAATCAATAAGCTCGCAAGGGGGTAGGCAGAATGGGTCGAACGGATAAAAGAAGGTTACCTAAATACTAATAGATGTGAATCTCTCACCTAGTGTTCTTCAGCTTTACTCCCCGAAAGCTTTCAGATAATAGTAATTTGGCAGGTCTTCTGACTTGCTCCATCTTTGAACGCCCTTCCCATCTCTTTTCAGAAATAGTGGTTTTGAGTATTGTTCAAAGACTTTGATGGAGCTTACAGCAGCGGGTCTGTTCAGGATTTACACCTGATTCCCTTTTCATCGCTTCCCCGTAGTAGCCGGGGAGTGACACCAAAATCGAGGGCAAATGTATCGAATATAATTTGAGAATGGTAGATTTAGTGAAAAATCTTAATGCTGGATATTCCCGCATAGGGTATTCGTCGAAGCATGTACTTGTTTCACAATTGAGTATACCTGCTATCGTTTACAAAAGGTTTTCTTAACATGCAAAAATAACATTACGTAGCTATCAAGAATAAAATCTAGCCCACTTACATAGTGTAGTTTGTTTATTAAATAAGCATCAGGCTACTTAAGTATTGTAATCTAAATAATGTCGCATCCCCCATGGATTTCGCGCTTAAGATTTGATTAGAGGGCTAGCTTAATTTTTACTTGATTTGATTGATTTTTATCATTCAGAACTACCCCGCGCTACAGGCACCTCACGCTTATGGCGGGAGGAATTTGCTCCGATTACACATTGCACCAAGCGGCAAGTTCTCCATTTCAAATTCACCAATCCGGAAGTAGCGTACTTTCGATGTAAGCTGCTGATGGTAACGACAAAAGTTGCACAAAGCGAACTCCCCTTCTTTTT
>CAXYUU010000377.1:0-3819 GCA_964292015.1 uncultured Acetobacteroides sp. | reverse complement strand
ACTACTGGGGATTTGTTCACCTTCCCATTGTGCCTTAAACGGATATTACAGCACGCGCAGCAGCTCATCGAAGTAAAACCCAACACCTCCAGCTGATGACTTTACGTTAGCAGACCAATCGTACAGATCTTGCGGGATGAGATTTGGGATGCGAACTTCAGGAACTCCTTCGGATGCCACCTAGTATATATGGGAGAGATACCTTCGTGCATCGGTATTTAGCTATAAAGCATTACTTGTTATACATTTTACATCATTACTAACCTAAAATACATATATCGTTATGCAATTTACATAGACACCTATCTATATTACATATCTTGTTATGTATTTTACATAGATTCCTATCTATTTTAAATAACATATTATGTATTTTACATCATCATTAACCTAAAATGCATATTTCATTATGTATTTTACATAGATATCTATCCATTTTACATATATCGCTATGTATTTTACATCAACACTAACCTTATTTACATATAATATTATGCAATTCACATAAACATCTATCTATTTTGCATAGATATCTATGTATTTTAGATATTACACAACTTAAAATACATAACAAAATATGCATTTTACATAGATACCAACCAAAAAAGCATAAGCGAGGATGCAACCTCCGGCTTTCGGGCGGTTAGGGCTATCGACATTACGGCAGCAAGCACCAATTATTGAAATCCACCACTTTATTGCCGCCTTTTTTCGATATTTGCACTACAGCAACATGAACGTTTTAGAGACAAACAATACAATCATCACATGAGCTACTTACCCAATACTGAGCGCTACAGCACCATGCGCTACCGCCGCTCGGGCAACAGCGGGCTGGTACTTCCGGAGCTATCGCTTGGCCTATGGCACAACTTCGGCGAGCCCGACAGCTTTGCCGTTGCACGCGAGATGGTTTGCTACGCATTCGATGCGGGCATTACCCACTTCGACCTGGCCAACAACTACGGACCACCTCCGGGTGCCGCCGAGGAGACCTTCGGGCGCATCCTGAAAAAGGACTTTGCCAGCTTACGTCACGAGCTGGTGATTACCACCAAGGCCGGACACGACATGTGGCCTGGCCCTTACGGCGATGGCAGCTCGCGCAAGTATCTTGTCGAAAGCTGCAACCAGAGCCTCACCCGAATGGGGTTGGAGTACGTAGACATCTTCTACACCCACCGCTACGACCCCAACACGCCGCTTGAGGAGACGGCCTCGGCACTAGAGACCATTTACCGCCAGGGCAAGGCGCTCTACATCGGCATATCCAAGTATCCACCCTTTGCCGCCGATGTTATCCTAAGCTACCTAAAGGAGGCTCGCGTTCCGGTAATCATCCACCAGCTCAAGTACTCGATGCTGGTACGCGAACCCGAGCACGAAATACTGGGCTACAACAAGGAGCACGGGCTTGGTACCATCACCTTCTCGCCCCTAGCGCAGGGGCTGCTTACCGATAAGTATATCGACGGAATACCCGAAGATTCGCGGGCGGCCAAATCGCACGGATACCTAAAGGTAGACGAGGTAGCCAGTCAGCAAGATAAGGTTAGAGCGCTTCGCGAAATTGCCATCCAGCGTGGGCAAACCATCGCCCAAATGGCCATCAGCTGGCAGCTGCACGACGACAGGGTTACCTCGGTGCTGATTGGCGCCAGCCGTGCCGATCAAATTAGGGAGAACCTAAAGGCGTTGGACAGTATCAATTTTAGCGCCGAGGAGATTGCCGCAATTGATAGGATAACCCTCGGATAAATGGAGGTGGCTTGCCTTACTATCCTAGGAATAGCTAGGCTTTCGTTGCCTGCTTTTGCGATAGTACATCCCTATTCCCGGGTAGTAAGCCGATTCATTACAGCCCATTTAGCATAAAAGGTTGCAGACCCGCTATAAAGAGCTACTTTTATATTTTTAAAACACCCCCGATGAAGAAACATGCAGAGCTAGTAGAAGAATATGATGACGAGGTTGAGCAGCTTGAGGTAACGTACACCGAGAAAGGGTTAACCGAGCTACAAATCGAGCCTTTTTTCTTCCAGCTTCGGACCCAACTTTTCTTCTTTACCCGTCTAGAAGATTTTTCGGTCGATAACTCGTCGCTACAGGAAGAGCTCTTCAACCACTACAACGAGCAGCATTCTAAAATTAAGGAGTGGCTCAGCGATTTTAAGTACGCCTTAAAATACGACAACATCCTTACAGAGGTAGAAATTGAGCCAGTAGAGGAGCCTCACGAGGTGACCTACCTTAACGGCATGATGAATGGTATTGGAGCAGCCAACATTAAGACGAACTTGGCCGTTGCCCTAGATGCCCTATCTGAAGATCAAAGTGAGGAGATCAAAGATCGCTTTACGGCCATTAAGGATAGACTTTTAACCATAGAGGAGGGCGATAAGAAGTCTATTATGGGAATTATCGATCGTATCGAGAAGATCATTTGTGCATAAGTCGAGCTGAGAGACTACCATAAAAAGTACAGCAAAAAGGGATTCTCCTTTTCCCTAGGTATTGCCTAGGGAAAAAGGTGGCTCACCTTGCAGAAGTTCGTTGGATTCATTTAAGCTTTCCAGCATATAGCTGGCCGTAGCCTCCAAAACCTCCTGTTTTTGCCCACCAGCAGCGCTACCTTCAAGGCAATTCGGTACTATTTACTGGTGAAAACAACCCTCCAACACCATCATCAAAATTCAGAAAAGTACGGCCATCCCCAACTCAACACCTGGCAAATACCGCTATACCTGTCGTACCTCAAATGTGCCCCTACTCATCGAAGAGATTACACATCAAATCCAACATAAATAGCTATCTTTAAAATCGTCAAAAACAATTCTGCTGGTAGCCAGCGGCAGCTTAAATCGAATACTATGCAAACAATTCTTGGAGGTGGAGGAGCAATTGGCACCTCGCTCGCAAAGGAGCTCAAGCACTATACTAGCACTATTCGTATTGTTAGCCGTAACCCTCAAAAGGTAAACGACACCGACGAGCTACATCCCGCCAACCTGTTAAATGCCGAAGAGGTGATGGATGCAGTTAAAGGTTCCGAAATTGTTTACCTAACCGTTGGACTGCCGTATAGCACCAAGATTTGGCAGCAGCAGTGGCCGGTGGTGATGCGCAATGTGATAGCAGCATGCAAAAAGCATAACGCCAGCCTAGTATTCTTCGACAACATGTACATGTACGACTCCAAGCACATGGCCAATATGACCGAGGACACTCCCGTTAATCCATCAAGCAAAAAAGGCAAAGTTCGAGCCCAAATAGCCCAAATGCTACTTGCCGAGATCGCCAATGGAACGGTTACCGCCCTAATTGCCCGGGCAGCCGATTTTTATGGTCCGAATATTGGCAATAGCCTTATCAGCGAATCGGTGGTTAACAAATTCCGCTGGGGTAAAACGGCAGCATGGCTCGGCAGTGCCGACAAGGTGCATAGCTTTACCTACACCCCCGATGCGGCCAGAGCAACAGCCCTATTAGGCAATACGCTCGAAGCCTACAACCAGGTGTGGCACCTTCCTACCCACCAAACATTGCTCACCGGCAAGGATTGGATCACCCTACTTGCTAAGGAGATGAACATTACACCAAAATATCAGGTTATACCCGTGTGGATGCTTAGCATACTGGGAGTCTTTATTCCAATTATTCGGGAGTTTAGGGATATATCGTACCAGTACACCCAGGACTACCGTTTTAATAGCGCCAAGTTCGATAGGCAGTTCAAATTTGTCACAACAAGTCCAGAAACCGCAGTTAAAGAGATTGCAAGGGCCTTAGATTAGCCCTCTAATAAAAAACAACCATGAG
>CAXYUU010000376.1:0-3821 GCA_964292015.1 uncultured Acetobacteroides sp. | reverse complement strand
GTTTTCCCTCCTCTTTTTTCTTGTCTTTTTGCGCGCTTGCTCCAAAGGAAAGGAGAGCAGCAACAGCTAGAACAACCAATTTTTTCATCGAATACAGTATTAGATTATAAGCGTTAGATGCAACAACCTGTGGATTCTTGTTAATCTTTTGTTTAATTAACATACATTACAAAAGAATACCATCGTACAGCCTGTTTTGACTGGCGGCAAATTTACCAATTATTCAACCATCACAAAATAAACCGATGGTTATGTTTGGGGGCAACCCCGTTTTATACCGGGCGATGCGTTGGGTACGATGGGCTAATGCGGCAGTGCCCTTGGCTTGCCGATTTTAGGGACATCCTATAGCACGATGGCGTGCCAGATGGAAGGAGAAAAATGCGACTTAAACCCATCGGTACCAGCCCGCGTCTACCTCGTGGTGGCGTGAGCTCGTTGAAGTTAGCTGTTACTGCACGTGCAGAAACCTTCAAACTGCATGTTTGAACAAAAATGCGGCTGCAGAAACCTCCAAACTACTTGTTTGGATAAAAATGCGGCTGCAGAAACCCTCAAACTGCTCGTTTGGATATAAATGCGGCTGCAGAAGCCTCCAAACTGCTCGTTTGAACAAAAATGCACGTGCAGAAACCCTCCTGCGGGTGGCAGGAACAAAAATGCATGTGCAGCAGGGTCGGAAATCACGAGTACGAATAAAAAAAAGAGGCTGTCTCCAAGCAATGGAACAGCCTCGTGGTAAGGTTAGAGGTAGATGACCTTGAATTCCGTTCTGCGATTTTTGGCTCTACCCTCCTCGGTATCGTTGGGGGCTACCGGTTTGGAGGAGCCGCTACCAACGGCTCGAAGCCGGTTTTTATCAATTCCTTTGGCTACCAGGTACTGCACCACCGATTTTGCCCGGTTGGTACTTAGGCTGTTGTTGTACAAGGCGGTCCCTAGGGCATCGGTGTGTCCCGATATTTCGATCCAAAGCGTGGGGTTATCGTTTAGCAGCTTGACCAGGGTGGCAAGCTCCACCTCCGACTCAGATTTGAGTAGGAACGACCCAAACTCGAAGTAGATATTGCGCAGCACGGTGGTGCTGCCAACGCGGATGGGTTCGAGCTCGATATGGAGCTCGAGCGGGTTTTGCAGCGTTTTGGTGGAGTCGAGCAGGAAGCTTTGCGAGCTAAACAGGTACCCCTTTCGGGTAACCTGTAGGGCGAAGCTGGTGGAGGCCGGTAGCGAGGTAAAGAAGGCGCCATTTTCCGAATTCGAGCGGCTAACAAACTCGTTGTTCCCCGTTTTCAGGTTGGCCAGAATTACCTCGGCGGCCAGCGGTTTTTTGGTTTTGGCATCTACCACCGTCCCCTTTAGGTACGAGGTTACCTGCGGCTTAAGAGTTTCGGGCAGCTCGAAGGTGTAGATGTCTAACCCCCTACCCTCCTCGCGGTTCGTGGCAATATAGGTGCTGCGGGTATCCGACGATATGACGATGCCCTGCTCCTCGCCGGCGGTATTAATGGGGTAGCCCAGGTTTACCGGAACCGACCATTGGCCTTTAGCGTTGAGCTTGGCCATGTACAGGTCTAGCCCCCCCATGCCCATTCGGCCATCGGAGGCAAAGTAGAGGGTTTGGCCATCGAAGTGAATAAACGGGGCCACATCGTTTCGTGTGGTGTTGATGGTTGGTCCCAGGTTTTTCACATCTACCCAGTCGCCCGATTCCATATCGCGGGTGGCCACGTAGAGGTCGTAGGCGCCCAGCCCACCCTCGCGGTTGCTGGTAAAGAAGAGGTAGCGGCCATCGGCACTAATGGAGGGCTGCTTGTCGGACGCTGGGGTGTTAATGGGCGCAGGAAGCATCTCGGGCTGGCTCCAAACGCCATTTTTGAGTCGGGAGTAGTAGATGTTGCAGTCGTTGATGCACATGGTAAAGTACATCCCCTGTCCGTCGGCGGTAAGCGATTGAGCCCCCTCGTTTGCCGTGGTGTTTATCGATCCGGGAAGCGATACGGCCTTCGACCATACGCCATGGCGATCCTTCTTCGACACAAAAAAGTCTTCCTGATGCGTGATTGCGCTAAATTCAGAGGCGATGTTGCTCGTTTTTACAAAGGTATTTCCATCGGCCGAGATGCTGGGCCAGTAGTCGTCGTCGGTAGAGTTAATGCTATCGCCCATGTTTTTGGGGGTAAAGCTTACGGGGGTATCCTTAAGGTGCTTGGCAAAAAGTGCCCTGTCGAGCGATTCGTCTACTTTTGCCCGTTGCGAGGGATACCTATCGATATAAAATTTGAAGCAGGCAATTGCCCTATCGTACTGCCCATCGCGCAGGTAGAGCTTGCCCAGTATTACTGCTAGCCGAGGGTGCAGGGTGGGATTATGGCGAAACGCCTTTTCGCCAAAGTAGATGGCATCTTTTTCGTTACGCTGCTCCACGGAGGCCTGCATAGCCAGAAGGTAAGGTTCGGTAAAGGTAGAGTCGGCCTCAATGGCGGTATCTACCATCTCAAAAAAATCGGCATACCGATGTTCGTTGAAGTAGGCCAACGCCTCCTGGTAGGCCTTGATGGCGCGCTTGTTTTTTGTAGAATAGTCTTCGGCCCCAGCATGTTGGCATACGAGTAGCAGAACGAGCAGTGATGTAATTTTACTAAATATTCTCATTGTACCTAAAGAAAAAAAAACTACCTCGTTGCTTGAGATAGGTTTTCGAAATTAGGTAGATTAAAGTTCTTGGCAAAATCTATTTTTTAAACAGGCGAGGCTCATCTACCTTACGTGCCTTAGCGGCAGTGTCTCCGGGGATAAACTTCCAGCAGCCTAGCGGCTGGTGGTCGAGTTGTCCCGTTTTCATTACCTCCATCATTATGAGGTAGCGCATGTCGTAGGTGGTGCTGCTTACCAGGCGTTTGCCAATATCCTGGGTTGGAATTTTTGCACCCATAGTCAGATGGCCTCCACCGCCATTTCCGCGGTAGCTACTCATGGCGGCCTTGTAGGTTTTGTGCAGGTCGAATGGGGTACCGTCCATCATCGATTGGATGGTGATCTTGCTACCTATCGGCTTTGTCAAGTCTACCGTGTAGCGTATACCGGCACCGGAGTCGAAGTTGTAGTACTGGTACTTAAGCTTGCCCTTGTCGTTTAGCAGCAGCATGCCGTCGTCGAAGCTTCCGGTGCTCTTTACCCATTCACCGTAAGAGTACTCCAGGTAATCCTTCACCTCCTGTCCGGTAAGGTTGAGCACGTACAGCAGGTTTTCGTACTTGTAGAGGTTAAACATGTTACCCACGGTGATATCGCCGGCAGGGATGGTGGCGTTAAGGGTGAGCGGCGAGGCAAAGCTAATGTCGGCATGAGTAACCGTAAGCAGGTTGCGATGTATCAGGTCGACAAACGAGGAGCTGCCAAAGAAGGCGTCGCAGGAGCTAATCGTTTGGTCGAGCGTGCCAATCTTGCGCGACGAGAACTCCCTGATTTTTTCAAAGTCGGGTTTAAAGGTCGACTCAAACTCCGCATCGGGGGTCAAATCGCGCACGTCTACCACGCTGGCCGAAACCTTTTTTCCTGTTTTTGTAAAGGCGATATCCAGTACTCCAACATTGCGGGCAAAGGCGGCAGGGTTGAGAATTTGTACCGAATCGCCAAAGTTACTGGCCACTTTTTTATTGAAAATCTCGTGGTCGTGGCCACACAGAATGGCGTCGAACCCCTTTACCCGCTTGGCAATAAGCATGGCGGCATTTTCGTTTTTGTAGGTATCCTCGTTTTGGTTGTTGTAGTTATAGTTTACTCCTGCATGCACCATTCCAATGAGCACATCGGGCTTCTCC
>CAXYUU010000375.1:0-3823 GCA_964292015.1 uncultured Acetobacteroides sp. | reverse complement strand
CCGACTTCTACTCGCTGCGCGAGAAGACGAAACAGGTAAAACCCGTTGTGCATAACGAGATGAACTCGCGGTATAATAATGGGCCTTCGTTCTACAGCGCCGCCGAGCATCAGCTTTACGTTACTCAAAACCTAACCTCCTTTCGTAAGATAAGGAAGCAGCAGAACCGCGAGTCGGTTCTAAAGGTGATGTTGTACACCTACGACACCGTTAAGTCGAAATGGGTAAATGAGGTGCCCTTTATCTTTAATAGCGACAGCTACAACGTGGCGCATGTTTCGGTAAACGAGCGTGGCGATATCCTTGCCTTTGCCTCCGACATGCCGAATGGTTTTGGGGCCATGGATATCTACCTATCCTACAAGAAGGATGGCGCTTGGTCTAAACCAGTAAATGCAGGTCCTACAATAAACACAACCGGCAATGAGGTTTTTCCATCTTTCTACGGGAATAGCGTGCTTTTCTTTTCGTCTGACGGGCAGAAGATGCATGGAGGATTGGATATCCTATACGCCAAGCTAACTCCTAAAGGGGTGGCCTTCCCTCGTATTATACCTTTGCCGGTAAACAGCAATAACGATGATTTTGGTATTCAGTTTTCGAGCGATAAGCGTACGGCACTGCTGGCATCTAACCGGAAGGGTGGCGTTGGCGACGACGATATCTACCTGCTTACCATAAACCGTCCTTTTTCTACCGACTACCTTATTAAGGGAGTGGCCATCGATAAGGAAACTAAGCTGATGCTCCCTAATTCGTCCATTGTGCTTGCCGATACCTCAGGGAGGCAGCTGGGGGTTACCACCTCCGACAGCATTGGACGATTCTCCTTTACTGTCGAAGACCCGTTGGCCTCCAAAGTAAATGGAACGCACGTTAGCTATATCGATGGTGCGGTACAATCATCCTTCCCTACAGGCAAAAGTAGCGTAGAGGTGGTTGTTCCTCTTACGCCTACCTTCGGGGTGTCGCTATACGGTTTAATTGTCGACAAGCGTACCGCTAAAGCACTCGATAAGGTGAACGTGAATATGGTGGATGCCCAAACGGGTGCTCCGTTTCTTGCGCTCGATACCGACGAAAGCGGTAGCTTCCTAAAGTATCTCGAAGGGGTTAAGCTCAACGATGTGCTATCGTACAAGATAACGCTCGATCGTAGCGGCTACATCCCTAAAGCTGTAACGTTTACCAAAAAAGTTACTCGTCCTGGACAAATCGACCTTATGTCGGAGCTCGACATTGCGCTGGAACCGTTTGAGGTGGGTAAGGATATTGGAAAGCTGCTCAAGATTAACCCTATTTACTTCGACCTTTCGAAGTGGAACATCCGTCCCGATGCTGCTGCTGAGCTTGATAAGATTGTGAAGGTAATGGATGAGAACCCAACGATGGAGATTGAGCTAGGCTCGCACACCGACTGCCGCTCTTCTGCCAAGTTTAACCAGGAGCTGTCGGAGAAGCGTGCCAAATCGTCTACCGAATATATTGTGGGTAAAGGAATCAACGCTTCGCGGATTGTGTTTAAGGGTTACGGCGAAAGCCGCTTGATTAACAAGTGCGCTTGCGAGGGGCCTAAGAAGTCGAAATGCCCAGAAGCCGAGCATGCCAAAAACCGACGAACCGAATTTGTAATTACCAAGCTGTAAGCTGTAGGCTCACCGTATAGTAAAAGGCAGACCACTCCGTTTGGAGGTGTCTGCCTTTTTTGCAACCCTAAAAATGTGCAGGATATGGAGGATTTCGTGCTATCAGCTGGCGAGTATCCCTTTCATCGGTTTATTTTCTTTCAGCAATACCCAAAAATGTTAATTTTGAACTCTCTTAGGGCAATATAAAATCGATTAACGTGATAGATAAAACCAAATACGTTCTACAGTCTGTTGCAACTGGCAATATGTTCGAAGATGCCGGGTGGGCACTCGATCCTGTGGGTGAGTCAAACCCGAGCTTGGTAAGGGCAATTTATTCCAAAAGGCAGCTGCAGGTAAAGGATAGCTCCTTGGGCTTGTACAAGTTTGCCGATTGGCTTCCTGTTGGGCGTATGCTTCAAGGATCTTCGGCTCCTGTTACCTTTAAAAGCGAGGCGTTAGCCAACGAGTTTGGGCTGACCAACCTCTATATTACCTTTACCGGATGGTGGCCCGAACGTGGTGCCAACAACCCAACCTGCTCGTTTAAGGAAACCGAGGCCTACTCGGTGTGCGGTAGGCTATCCGAATCGATGGGGCAAACCCTTGTGGTGGCATCGGCAGGAAACACGGCGCGCGCTTTTGCAAAGGTATGTTCCGAGAATCGAATTCCGCTACTTCTTTGTGTTCCGGAGGATAATCTTGATGCTCTTTGGTTCGACGCCCCACTTAACGAGTGTGTGCAGCTGATTTGCTCGAAAGCGGGTAGCGACTACTTCGATGCGATTAACCTGTCGAACTTGGTTGGTCAGCTCGATGGCTACATTCCCGAAGGTGGCGCCAAAAATGTGGCCCGCCGCGACGGAATGGGAACCACCATGCTCTCGGCTACCACGTTTATTGGACGAATTCCCGACTACTACTTTCAGGCGGTTGGAAGCGGAACTGGCGCCATTGCAGCATGGGAAGCCAACCTACGCTTGATTGAAGATGGACGTTATGGAAGTAACAAGGCACAGCTAATGCTATCGCAAAATAGTCCGTTTACCCCCATGTACGATGCCTGGAAAGCCGATTCGCGAGCCCTTCTTCCTATGGATGACGATGATGCTCGGCAAAAGGTAGAGGCTATTATCGCTAAGGTACTGTCGAATCGCAAGCCGCCTTACTCCATTGCCGGAGGTCTTTTCGACGCGTTGAAGGATGCAGGAGGTGATATCCTTTTAGCAACCAACGATGAGGCTACTGCTGCTTCCTCGCTCTTCGAGCAGCTCGAAGGAATAGATATTCATCCTGCATCGGCGGTGGCGGTTGCAACACTTCTTGCCGAGGTTAAGGCCGGAAGGATAGATCGGGAAGCGACCATCATGCTAAACATCACCGGAGGAGGGGAGAGGCGTTACCAGCGTGAACATTCGCTATTCTACCTTAAGCCGGTAGCCATATTCGGGTTTAACCCTACCCTCGACGAGGTGAAGCAAGCACTAGGCGATCTGGCCAAGTAGGGTATACCAACTTTACGCCTACTAAAGTAGGCGTAAGGTATTCTTGTATCCGCTTATTGGGGTATGATTCAACCATACAGCGCTTTAATTACGAGTACACGAACCAGAAGCTCTGCTATACCTACAAGAAGTGTCGCATTTCTTGTACGAAATGGCCTACTTCTTATAAGAAATGGCTTACTTCTTGTAAGAAATGAATTACTTCTTATAAGAAATGGCTTATTTCTTGTACGAAATGGATCATTTCTTATAAGAAATGGCTTATTTCTTGTACGAAATGGATCATTTCTTATAAGAAATGGATTACTTCTTATAAGAAACGGCTTATTTCTTGTACGAAATGAATCATTTCTTATAAGAAAAATCGGAAATCGTAAAGGCGGCATGTTGAAACTTGGTGGTAGCAGACGGTTGGTTGGAGACTGCCCGAAGCTGTTAGTAGGGGGTAGGCTTAACATATCAAAGGCGAGTACTGTTTCGTCAACAATCTCGCCTTTTGTTATGTAAGGTTAACATAAAAACTAAAAAAACTATTACCTATTAGCCCTGCTAATAGCTATACTTTTCGAAAGGAAATCGGTTCTCCGCATGGATCTCCTCGTGGTAATCAATTTACTTAAACCATAATACTGCTATATCCTTTGTTGTAGTAGTGTCGATGTCTGTAGCTGATGATCGGACTGATCTTTC
>CAXYUU010000374.1:0-3847 GCA_964292015.1 uncultured Acetobacteroides sp. | reverse complement strand
GCGAATGCGACCGCATTTCGGGCAACGATTGAGTATAGGTAGCTTTGGTAAGGGTTGAAGAACGATCTTCGACCCTTTTTGCTGGAGGTTGGCTACAGCGGGAGGAATTTCTTTTCGCCCTTTTCGAAGTAGCAAATCTGCGAGTAGCCTACGCCCTTAAGCATCGCTACCGCTTCGCCAAAGAATTGGGCCACGTTGTCCTTGTGGTGGGCATCGGATCCCAAGGTAACATCGACCCCAAGCTGGTGGTACATCTCCACGATGTCGAGGCGGGGGTAGAATTCGTTGCAGGGCTTAATGCGCCCGGCGGTATTTATTTCGAAGGCCATATTCTTGGCCCTGATCTTTTGTCCAATAGCGCGGTACTTTTCGGTAAAATCGATGGTGGAGTAGTTGCCGTACTTTTTGGGCAGATCCAGATGTGCTACGATATGGTACAGTCCGGTGTCCACCATTTGCTCCACCAGGTCGACGTACGTGGTGTAGGTGGCGTCTACATCCTTACCTATCCAATCTTTCGCATTGCTGTCGATGTTCCAGTCGCCAATGTAGTGCACCGATCCGATGATGTAGTCCCACCCGTTTTCGCGCTTCATCCGAACCACCTCCTTTTCACATCCGGTAACGTAGTCGACCTCCATCCCAAAAAGTATTTTGGCCGATGTGGTGCTGCGTTTAAGGTCTGCCATAATGCGGCGCATCTCCTCGAACCGTTCGAGCGGGGTCGACCAGGGGTTGGGGTGAAAGCAGTGGTGGTCGGTGATGCCGTAAACGTCGATGCCTTTTTGGATGGCGGCTTCAACCATTTCGGCGTGGCTGCTATGGCCGTCGGAGAAGGTGGTGTGCGAGTGTAAGTCTACCAGCATGTTTGTAGCTATTTAGTATGATGGTTGGGTTATGAACGGCCTAAAGTTAGCCATCGTATGTTAAGGGAGTGTTTCTTTTTCGATATTTTTTCTTAGCTCAATGGTAAAAGTGGGGTTCCAGCCGCGCGTTTCATCCTATCTATCTTTATTGCTGAAAATAATAACATATAGCTATGATTTTGCACCGATTCTCCATCAAAAAACTTTTGCTACTTACCTCCGCGGGCATTATCGCCATTCTCGGAATTATTCTGATCGCCACCAGCTACTCCGTAACCCGCTCTATCGAAAACTACACCACCCTTAGCGAGGTAGACCATTTGGCGGAGTGCGCGCTACGGCTCCGGAAGGACGAAAAGGATTTTACCAAGCTCGACACGAAAAATCAGCAGTTCTTTACATCTGGGCAAAGCCGGTACGTTAGCCAGTACGACAGCATCTTGGCCGTTACCAAAAGCAGCATCACCAAACTAAAGGGGGATGACGTGTTTGCCTCGGACGAGCTGCAGGGCGATTTGGCCACGATGGAGCGCGGGCTTGCGGGCTACAACCGCTCGTTTAAGGAGCTCGTTAAGCTCACCCTTAGCGTTGGGTTTAAAGACGAGGGCGTTGTGGGTGGCATGCGCAAGGCCATTCACGAGGTGGAGAACGAGCTAACCAACAGCAGCAGCTACGAGCTGATGACGGACATGCTGATGCTTCGGCGCCACGAAAAGGACTTTATGCTTCGCAACGATACCGCCTACGTTTCGAAGTTTAACAGCCAGATGCAGACAATGCTTGCCAAGATTAGTTCGCCCACCATGATCAGCTTGCTGTACTCGTACAAGAAATTTTTCGACGACTACGTGGCCCTTGAGGTGAAGATTGGGCTCGGCGAGAATGCGGGTATCACCGCATCGATGAACAGGAGCGAGGCCACCTTCGAGCAGGCGCTGGATCATGCCCGCTCGCAAATTCAAAAAAAGGAGCACGGTAGCGCCAGCCGGTCGCTGTTTATGCTCTTTGCCATCATCATTGCGCTTTCGTCGGTGGTGGTAATCATTCTCTTTCTTACCTCCACGCACATCCTACGGTCGATAAAAAAGCTGCAGGGCTACATCCTTCGCCTGGGCAAGGGCGAGCTCCCCGACATGATTGTGGTGGAAGGCACCGACGAGATTGCCGAGATGGAGCTGTCGCTGAACCAGCTGGTGGGCGCCCTGAGCAACACCCGCGACTTTGCCGTAGAGGTGGGTAACGGCAACTTTGAGGCTAACATCGACGTTTTCGACAACTCGGGCGAGGTGGGCGAAAGCCTGTTGGAGATGCGCAAGAAGCTCTCGCAGGTTGCCCAGGAGCGCCATCGGCAGGTGGAGGAAAACCGGATTCGCCTGTGGATTAACGAGGGTATTGCCCTGGTAAACGACATCGTGAATAAGGGGAAGGACGACATCGAGGAGCTTTGCTACGAGTTCTTAACCGGCCTGGTGTCGTACTCGGGGTTAAACCAGGCGGGCATCCTGATGGAGGAGCAGGACGATGACGGATCGTACCTGCGAATGGTGGCAACCTACGCCTTCGACCGCCGGAAGTACTACCAGAAGCGGGTGGAGGTTGGCGAAGGGCTTGCCGGCATGTGCTTTTGGGAGAAGCAGCCGATTTACATTACCGATGTGCCTGCGGGCTACAGCCCCATCTGCTCGGCGCTGGGCGAGGCCAGTCCCCGGTGCGTTATGGTCATTCCGCTGATGGTAGACAGCTCGGTAGTTGGGGTGCTCGAAATGGCCTCGTTCCGGGTGTTCGAAAAGGTGGAGGTGGAGCTCTTCGAGCGGGTGGCGGGTATCCTGGCGGCCAGGCTGCTGGGCCTTCGAACCACGCTTGCCACCTCGCGGCTGCTGGATCAAACCAAAATACAGGCACAGGAAATGGCCTCGCAGGAGGAGGAGCTGCGTCAGAACTTGGAGGAGCTGCACGCCACCCAGGAGGCTTTTCAGCAGCGCGAGGAGGACATGCTCCTGCAAATGGACGAGCAGCAGCAGCGGCTGGTGCTGGCACGGCAGGAGGCCGAGGCCGAACGCGCCAGCTACCTCGACAGGCTGGCCGTGCACAAGCGTACCATTGACGCCTTTGGTACGGCGTTTCTGCTGGCCGAGTTCGATTTGAGGGGCAACCTCGAGTGGGCCAACAGCAAGTTCCTACAGGTGTTTGCCGTCGATCTCGACTTTGTGGAGTCGTTTAACATGGTATTCTGCGAATTTATCACCAGCAAGGACGAGGAGGTGAAGCGGTGGGAGCAGCTCCGTAGGGAGGTTGGCTACGTTGGCCCGCTCGAATTGCAGGTTGGCAACCATTCGGTAATCCTACAGGCCAGCTACCAGACGGTAGCGGGGGTAGCGGTTAAGGGCACCCACGTTTTCTTCTCGGCGGCCATTCTTGCCGATTCGTTCGAGGGTAGCGTAAGGCTCAACAGCGGTGTTGGGGTTAGCCTAAAGGCGGTCGAAAACTAGGCCGCCCGTCAGGCGGGGTTGCCTGACGCGTCGTTTGGTTAATCCGCAACTGCGGAAGAGCTTTTCACGCGTCGTTTGGTTAATCCGCAACTGCGGAAGAGCTATTCACGCGTCGTTTGGTTAATCCGCAACTGCGGATGAGCTTTTCACGGGTCGTTTGGTCGATCCGCAACTGCGGAAGAACTTTTCACGGGTCGGTTGGTCGATCCGCAACTGCGGAAGAACTTTTTTACGCGTCGTTTGGTTAATCCGCAACTGCGGATGAGCTTTTCACGCGTCGGTTGGTCGATCCGAAAGTTCGGAAGAGCTTTTCACGGGTCGGTTGGTCAATCCGAAAGTTCGGATGAGCTTTTCACGCGTCGGTTGGTCGATTCGGAAGTTCGGATGAGCTTTTCACGGGTCGGTTGGTCAATCCGAAAGTTCGGAAGAGCTTTTCACGCGTCGGTTGGTCGATTCGGAAGTTCGGATGAGCTTTTCACGGGTCGGTTGGTC
>CAXYUU010000373.1:0-3887 GCA_964292015.1 uncultured Acetobacteroides sp. | reverse complement strand
GCCACTATTTATGATCTTTTTTGGTTTTACAAAGCCCTAACCAATGCCCCATCTTCTCCTCCTTAGTTTTAAGGTAGAATTCGTTATGCTCGTTAGGTTCTATAATAATTGGCACATTTTCTACAATTTCCAATCCGTATCCTTCGAGTCCAACCCGTTTGGTAGGATTATTTGTCATTAACCGTATTTTTTTGATACCCAATTCTCGTAGAATTGCGGCACCTACACCATAATCGCGCTCGTCGGAGCCAAAGCCAAGCATAAGGTTTGCCTCTACGGTATCGTAGCCCTCTTCCTGAAGCTTATATGCATGAATCTTATTGAATAAGCCAATACCCCGCCCCTCTTGGTTCATATACAGCACTGCACCTTTGCCCTCCTTGTCGACCATACGGAGCGACTCTTGCAGCTGAGGACCACAATCACAACGATACGAGCCAAAAATATCACCAGTAACACACGATGAATGAACACGCACAAGAACCGCATCATCTTCTGTCCATTCTCCTTTAATCAGAGCAACATGCTCTAAGCCGCCATTCTTTTGACGGAATGGGATAAGTGAGAAGGTGCCAAATTCTGTAGGCATCATTACCTGTACGCCCTTTTCTATTAGACTTTCATTCTCTAAACGAAGCTTTATCAGATCGGCAATAGAAACAATTTTAAGGTCGAATTTTTGAGCAATTTCAACCAATTCAGGAAGACGAGCCATAGAGCCGTCCTCATTCATTATTTCGACAAGTGCACCTCCGGGATACAATCCGGCCATACGAGTAAGATCGACAACTGCCTCGGTATGCCCTGGGCGACGAAGAACGCCCTTTTCCTTTGCCTTAAGTGGAAATATATGACCTGGACGAGCCAAGTCTTCAGGCTTTGTAGCAGGATCGACAAGGGCTTTTATCGTTTTAGCCCTATCGCTTGCCGAGATCCCGGTTGTACAGCCACTCCCGAGTAAATCGACCGAAACGGTAAATGCGGTTTCATGTAACGACGAGTTACGTCCAACCATCATTTCAAGATCCAACTCGTCGCAGCGTTGCTCTGTTAGCGCTACGCAAATTAACCCACGACCATGAGTGGCCATGAAATTAACCATCTCGGGAGTAATTGAATCAGCAGCAACAACAAAGTCGCCCTCATTTTCCCGATCCTCGTTATCTACCACAATGATTGGTTTGCCGGCTTTTAGATCAACTAACGCCTCTGCAATGGTATTCAATTTAAAAGAACTATTGCTATCTCGATTTACAGACATCTTAACTCTTGTTTTATCTGCCGAACAACTGACTAAAAGAACAAAAGCAGCTCTTTTCTTACATCCATTAAATCGGCAGGCTCATTTATAAACTTCAAAAGGCTGATCAAAAATACGTTTGCAGCCATTAAACTTATCGAAACAAACTCTCGAAATCAGCGATTCCAAAAATTGAAAGGGATCGGCAGCTGAAATACTCGGGCAACCTCCCCTATCCCTACTTTCTTTTTTTGAATATTCGCTTAAAGAACTGACGATATGCATCGGAACTCATTAGCTGCGATTCGTTCATCGACTTATACGAAAGAAATATACCAAGACCCAGCAGGATAAACGAGGAGAACCACGTTCCTGTGAGTATCGACCACACTCCCTCGCGAGCAAATTTCTCACCTGTTATGGAAAGGATATAATAGGCAATAAAGAATAGTACCGAAACAACTATTGGGAGACCAAACCCTCCTTTACGAATGATGGCACCAAGTGGAGCACCAATAAAGAAGAAGAGTAATGCCGCAAGCGACAGGGTGAACTTTTTATGCATTTCGACCCCCATACGGTTTATTTGCTCGGTGTTGGTTTGCAGATCCCAACTGTTAGACATAACATACTGCTGGCTCGATTGGGCACTCGACAGTGCGTTGCTAATAGTTTGCATCCTTTCCTGCTTGTCGAACGAACGGTAAACCGAATCGGACTTAAAGGCTGTAAACTTTTCGAGATTCTTAGTCTTTATTGTCGTATCCAGCTCGTTTGGCTTCCTAAAGTAACCCGAACGAAGAAAGCCATTAAGGTACATATTCACCTTAAACTGACGCTGCTTATCGAGCGAGTCGCGGGCAATAACCAGCTGATCTAAGTTCATCATCCTCTCTGAATCCTTAAACAAGCTCTCGTTGGTTCTATCAAACTTGTAATTTTCAAGAGGGTATATAATCTGCTGGTTGGCAAATGAGGTGTGCCTAAACGGTTTTAATTCGTAAGAAGAGGGGTTATTTGCCCCCTGCACCTCTTGGTAGGTATTTCCATTGTAAAGGGTTACCAACAGGTATCGCTGGTCGTTGGTAATTTTCATATAGCCAGAATCGGCATAAGTAACATCGATATTACCGACAGATTGCTTATGATTATAAATAAGAATCCTCTTAAGCAGGTTGGTTTTTTCGTCCTTAGCCCCAATTTTTAGGCTAACACCATCGATTCCGTTATAGAATACACCTTCACGAATTTGCAACTCAGGGCGTTTCATTTTAACGTCATATAGAAGCGAGTAGGCCTTCAAATTCACAAAGGGCACCACATTATTTGAAAGAAAAAATGCGCCTACACTAATAATGGCAACCGCAAAAAAGAGTGGCGTCATAATACGAACAAGCGATACTCCCGCAGCCTTAAGTGCTAGCGTTTCGTTATTCTCTCCCATATTCCCCATCGCCATTAGGGTGGCCAGTAGCATAGCGAGTGGTAGTGCAAGTGGCATTAAGCTAATACCTATATAGGTCATCAGCTCGACTATAACCGTCCAGTCGAGACCTTTACCAACAAACACATCTACCCACTTCCAAAGAAACTGCATAAGCAGTACAAACATTACCAGCACAAAGCTGAGGGTAAATGGGCCAAAAAAGTTTTTTAGGACGAACCTATCTAATGCCTTCATCGACAAATAGCGTTATGTTATGTCGTAAGTTTAACCGAAAATCGGAATTATGCGCAAAGTTAAACGATTTTTTAAACCTCCATTCGCTTTAGCCCTATTTAAATGGTTTGCGAGATGCAATGGGCGATTTCAGAATATGATCTGAAGCAGAATAGAGGCACTTCGAATATTCTAATACTTCTTCTTGCCTCAAAAGTAACGTGACAGGAATACCAGGTTGCACTAAGAATAAAAATGCCACCACCCAATACCAAGAAAAAGCATAACGCAAGATTTAACCGGAGCTAGAATGGCTCCGGTTTTCAAATACGAAATACCACAATTGCACTTGACGATTTGTTTACCGCAGCTATGATACGTTTGCGGGAACACCTGATCGGAGAAATACGCCTAAATCGCAAAAAAAATTCAACCTATAACCCGCTGAAAAGCAGTGTGTGCCTCAATTTCGTTGTTTTTGCCACTCATTTTTTTTAGTCTGCCTCTTGCAGGAAAAGAAAATATATCTACCTTTGCATCCGCAATCGAGAGGGTAACACCTCAAGAAAACGATGGCGAGGTAGCTCAGCTGGTTAGAGCGCATGATTCATAATCATGAGGTCGCCGGATCATCCCCGGCTCTCGCTACGACTCCTGTCTAGGCAGGGTTTCTTTTAGTTATTAGTTAATAGTTAGTTTTGGGGAAAAGGGTGCTTCTTACGAAGTGCCTTTTTTTATGCCCATACCCCAACGACACCACCCCGCTCCTTCCTGCATTTGACGTCTCTTTTGGAATCACAACATCTCACATTCAAACCATTACTGGTTACCATCATCCCCACTAAACGACCTTCACGTATACCGATCCCCGCTGCTTAGTAGCATATCAACCACCTCGAAAACAGATACAGCCCAACCAAGAATGAGGTAACAACTCCAGCAAATTCAATATTTTTAGCATTTATAAGCTTAATAACAAAGATTTAT
>CAXYUU010000372.1:0-3900 GCA_964292015.1 uncultured Acetobacteroides sp. | reverse complement strand
TATCGAAAGCTACAAGCCCTACACCGATGACATCAATCCCCAATCCCCCATCGTTGATAACGGAAACGGAAATGGGAAGGTGACAAACAATAGCGATCGTAACAACATTCGATTTCCCTCCTACCACCGCCTCGACTTGGGCATCAACTTCCATAAAAAGAAAAAGTGGGGCGAGCGCACCTGGTCGTTGGGGGTTTACAACGCCTACTGCCAGAAGAACACCTTTTACATGTACCCCAACACCGAAAGAGGTACGTTTAAGTCGGTTAGCCTCCTCAGCTTGATTCCCTCAGTAACCTATACCTTTAAATTTTAGCAGATGAAAAATATAGTACTGCCGCTTATCGCACTAACCCTTGTAGCTATTCTTTTTTCGTCTTGCGAAAACGACATCACCATTCCTACACCCGCAAAAGCACCGCAGCTGGTAGTCAACTCGGGTGCGAACCCCGATAGCACTTGGAGGGTATACGTAGGAACCACCTCGCCCATTTTTAAACGCGAAGACCCTAACGATATCGACAACGCCTCCGTTACCATAAAGACAGACAAGGGGGATCTCCCACTTCAGTACCAAGGCAACGGCTACTACACCGCGCCTTCCAAGCCTGAAATTGGGAAAACGTACGGCATAGAGGTAAGCGTACCCGGTATGGTATCGGTTTCGGCATCGTGTTCGATTCCAAGCAGGCCAACGTTTTCGAACCTATCGTACACCAGCATAACCGAAGACGGGGTAAAAAAGGTGCGCGTTACCCTCTCGATCGACGACCCTGCCGATACCCAAGACTACTACATTATCGAAGTTCGAAATGTGGTTCCACAGTATACCTATCCAGGAGCCCCAACCCGCATGGTTAGCTACAGCTTGTCGACAACAGACATTATTTGCGAAAACCCTCCGCTAGAGAGCAGCCCGTACCAGCTGCTATACCGCGACATCACCTTTAATGGGGAAAAGCGGGAGGTACAATTTACCATCGACCAAGATTTAAATTCAGCAACCAGCACCGAATGCGTGGTAAAACGGTGCAGCAAGGATCTGTGGGTGTATAAGCAAACGTTAGCCCTATACAGCACCACCTTTGAATCCCCATTTTCGCAACCGACCCAGATATTCTCGAACATCGCCAACGGTGTTGGCATATTTGGTGCCTTTGCCAGCACAGCACAGAGCTTACCAGCCAAAATATAACAGTAATCTAGATTTTAGCCAGCCAAAGGCTAATCAAAAACCGCCCAGTAGCGTTATACTCGGCGGTTTTTACTCCTCTTCCCTCAGAACATTAACGATAGCCCGTAAGGAAACTACTTAAAAGAGAAGACCTCCAATTCAATTCGTCGATATCATGACAAATTTGCCATATCCATTTCGTCAATAATCTTCATAGTATCACCATATTCGTTATCTTACAGCAGCACATCGGTAGTTGGACGAATTGTAGAGGTGAAATGGTCTATTGTAACCTTCCGAAGGTCTAGCGTAACGGTCGGATGCTCTGTTGTGGCCTTCGGACAATGAGACTGTTCATGAAGCTGTGTCTGCAAAAATGAATAGCTAAATTTACAGACCAGGGAACAAAGGAAAAGAAAACCCCAAAGCCATCTGGTGGCCTTGGGGTTTATTGGTAAATAATTGGTAACTCGCTAGCTTAGCTGGTACCCAATAATTGTTGCTGCGTAGTTTTGTTCGCGTTCGGTTACGAGTGTAGCCCGAATGCTCGCATGTCCACCCTTAACCTTGCTAAAGCTGATAACTTCGGACACAACGGTTCCACCAACCGACACGTTGAAGTATCCAACCAGCACCTGAAGCTCCTCCTCGCTCATAAACGACGAAAGCGATTGCCCCACCGTTTCGTTAAGGCTACCACCAAGAAGATTGCTCGCGTTTTCGTTCAGGTCGAGAATGGTAAACTCCTTGCTAATGGATAACGAAATAAAGGTTTGCTCCACGGCCAGCTGCAGCATGTCTGCCTTCGACGACTTACGCTTCATCTCCTCCTGAGTTGCATGAAGCTCCTCGATATTCTGCCTCATCTCCTCCTCCTGCGCCTGCATCTCTTCCGATTGCATTTGCGATATGGCCAGCAGCTGGTTGGTACGGGCGTTTACGTTGATGGACACAATCGAAGCGGCAAAGTTTTCCGCAATCCTCGATAGGTATAGCTTCTTGTGATCTTCAAACTTATTAAATGATGCCACCTCAATGATCCCGATAACCTCCTCGTTATGGATAAGCGGAACCAGCATGAGGAATTTAGGTTTCGACTCGCCAAGCCCCGATCCAATACTAATGTAGTTGTCAGGTATCTCGGATAGCTCTATCGGAGCCTTTTCGAAATAGCACGCACCCAAAAGACCCTCCTCCAGCAGGAAGCTACTCTTTTTCATCTTGATACGATCCCACGCAATGCAGGCAACCATTTCGAACTGCTTGTTGTCCTCCTCGTTATCGTTAATCAGGTAAAGCCCCCCTTGGTTGGCGCCAAGATCGTTAACCAATAGTCGGATGATATTACTGTACAGCATCTTGGTGTCGCCGGTATCATTTCGCAACTCCTGCCCAAATGTGGCAACACTCCTTTCTACCCAAGTTTGCTTTTCGTCCTCAACTTTTCTGATTCGCTCCTCCTTAGCCGCGGTCACCAAGCTCTCCCTCATGGCAATGAGCGAGTTGCCCAGCCTATCGCCCTGTCCCTTCGACTCAAAGCTGGCCGCTAGATTTCCACCACCAATGGCATTTGCAAATTTCGACATCTCGCCAATGGATCCGTACAGGCTGTTTAGCGAGTGGGCCATTACTTCGAGCTCGTCGTTAGTTTGTATATCAATTTCGGCAGCCTTATCGTAGTTGCCATCGCCCAAGTCCTTTAGAACGGTGGTTACCTTTTGAACCGGATCAACAATACGCTTTACGATGTAGCTGATTACGATGTAGAGCAGGAATAGGGCTATGAGAATCATGAAAAACCCAATGAATACTATTTCGAAGATGGTTTTCGTCAAAAAGGTGTAGGGAATTAGCAAGATGGAAACATCGTTAGCGCTAAAGATATCGGCCTTGTTAACGTAGGCAATATACTTCATGCCATCGCCATCGGTATAGTCGTAAAATCCAACGGTCTTACTAGCTACTGCTCCTACTATTTCCTTATTATCGTTATGCTCGTTGGTAAATACCTTACTTACGCTACTGCCAACGCTCTCCTCCTTGTCGTAAAGGGTAAGATTTTGGTCGGCTCCCACCACAAAGAAGCGACCATTTTGCTCAGCGAGGAAATCCTTGATTCGCTGGTTAATTGTCGAAACATTAATGTCGGTTCCCACAACCCCCTTAAACTTGCCATCGACAGTAATTGGTGTCGAGACGCTTATCATTAAAATTTTCGTACCACCATCGTAGCTGTCGAGGTAGGGCTTCGTAACGTAAACTCCCTTAGACTCCTTGGGACCTTTATAGTATTCGCTGTTAAGCGATGTTTCATCCTGATCGCCATTGGTATTTTTAAGCTCAACCGCATTTGCCTTACGATAGCTGGTTGCGCTACAGCGCCCACTAGACGATGCCCCGGGGGTTCCTACCTTCTGAGCATCCAAGCTATCGAGTGCCATGGGCTCCCAATCGCACCATAACGAAAGTACAATTTCTGTATTGGCGGCAAGCGATCCCTTTAGCAGATCAATAACTACCGGTCGTCGCTCCAAACGGGGTGTGCTGTATATTTTTTCAAACGAAAAGTCGGGCGTTTGCACCTGCGTCCGACTTTGGTTGATGTTTGAAGATAAAAGCATGGAACATTTCTCTGAGAATGCTTTTAACGAATTCTTTTTCTCGTCGAGCAGCTGACTCCTTACCGTTTGGACCGAAATAAGGGCCGCTAAAATAAACAGCAAGCT
>CAXYUU010000371.1:0-3923 GCA_964292015.1 uncultured Acetobacteroides sp. | reverse complement strand
TTTCGTTCGCCTACTTTAAGTATCGTGTAGCGATTCCCCTTTCATCTTACTCCTAATAAAAATACATTTGTATGCGTTGAAATAGGTTTACTATTTAAACACAAATATTTTTAATCGATACACAACTAATAGTCAACACGCTAGCAAATACTTTCATAAAGTTGCATTTATCTTGATTTAATGTTAACTTGATGGTGAAATTTTACAGCTACCAGTGACTAAATATCAAAACCCAAAAAGATGAGCGACTCGTATAGCAGCATTGCAGAAAATTACGATCACATATTCCCCTTAAATCTGCTGCAAAAAGAGTTTTTAACGAAAAGGCTTCCACAAGTGAACCCCATTTCTATACTAGATCTCGGATGCGGAACGGGAAGCCTTGCCATATCTTTAGCAGATGAGGGATATAAAGTTGTAGGGATCGACAACGATAGCAAAATGATCGATGTTGCCCAATCGAAGAACAAAGGGAAGAACTCTGTCTTTTTAGTAGAAGACATGACAAAAGTTCAACGAAGCTTTAAAGCAGAATCTTTTGATGCTATTTTCAGCTTTGGAAACTCCTTAGTTCACCTTGGAGACCCAGATGCAATCGAAAATCTCTTCCTAACAGCAAAAACTCTACTTAAGCCAGGGGGAAAATTCTTCGGACAAATAATTAACTATCGCCGTATTTTCGACAAGATGGTTACAGGTCTTCCGACTATCGACAACGAATTTATCAGCTTCGAACGCGGATACCAGTTTACTGGTCCCGGAGAACCTCTTTTCTTCAAAACAAGGCTTCTGACCAAAAAAGACGGAAAGATCCTGGAGAATCGCGAAAAGTTATACCCACTACTACCCGAAGAGGCACTATTCTTTCTTGAGAGCGCAGGCTTTTACGACATCGATCTGTATGGTGCATTCAACGGTGATGGCTTACTTTCCGACAGCTACTCATTTATTTTTGTAGCTAAATAAGACGACTTTTATTTTAGAAAATACAGTAAGAGCAAGCGTTGATACTAGAGATAGTACCAACGCTTGCTCTTACTGCTTTTCAGGAGCTACTTCAGAAATTCGTTTAAAGAAAAAACACGATCGGCTCTTATACCTTTCAAAGTGTGATGCAAGGTACAGCATTCGTTGTAAAAATCATGCTGAAAGAAGTAGGTGTAACTCTTAGAAACCGATTCCTCTAGAAACTCTTCCTTTTCGCGAAGCGTAACCAACGGTTCCACATCATAACTCATTATATAGGGTAATGGAATATGCGCAACCGAAGGAAACAAATCGGAAACATACACCAGACTTCCGTTCGGATGGTGTATAATTGGAATCAACAACCCTTTTGTATGTCCATTAAACATACGAAGTTCGACCCTGTCATTCAAGAAGCAATCCTCTTGAATAAAATTAATGGTTCCAAGATTTTGCATTGGCAACAGATTCTCCATAAGGAACGAATCGGCTTCGCGGGCATTAGGATTCAGAGCAGAATCCCACTGCTGTTGCGAAATATGATAGATGGCATTAGGAAACACCGCTTCAAACACACCGCTACCTTTACTGATTTGAATCCCTCCACCACAATGATCATAGTGTAAGTGAGTAAGTATAACATCGGTAATATCATCGGGATTATATCCAATATTTGCCAACCCCGACAGCAACCCATCACCACCAAAAAGATAAAAGTGGCTGAAGAATTTCTCATCCTGTTTGTCTCCAAAACCATTATCAATAAGTATTACGCGTCCGTTCATTTCTACGATCAGGCTACGCAAAGCCCAGGAGCATAGGTTTTTTTCATCAGCTGGGTAAACTCGCTGCCAAAGTAACTTTGGCACAACCCCGAACATAGCGCCACCATCGATCTTGAAATTGGTGATATTAAGAGGATAAATCTTCATCATAAAAAGCTTAGGAATAATTGGGGTAAAAATAAACCTATCTGTCGAAATATGTCAATAAATGTTTGCCGATTACTCCCCCTCAATTACAGTTTCTTTTATCTTTGACAACCGTAAACTTGCAGGTAAGCAAGACAACCTTCAAAAAAGCTATGAGAGTACACTTTATTGCCATAGGCGGTAGCGCAATGCACAACCTCGCATTAGCCCTACATCAAAAAGAATACACCATTACTGGTTCCGATGACGAAATTTTCGAACCTTCGCGTACACGACTCGAACAAAAAGGGATCCTGCCCGAGCAAATGGGATGGTTCCCAGAGAAGATTTCGAAGAATCTCGACGCCGTCATACTTGGTATGCACGCACGAGAAGACAACCCAGAGTTAATTCGAGCCAAAGAATTGGGCGTAACCATTTACTCCTACCCCGAATACCTTTACGAGCAAACCAAAAACAAATGCCGAATTGTAGTTGGCGGTAGTCACGGTAAAACATCTACCACGGCGATGGTGATGCACGTACTCCAACACGCACATATCAAGTTCGACTACATGGTTGGAGCACAACTCGACGGATTCGACACCATGGTAAGCCTCAGCGACGATGCAAAATTCGCAGTTTTCGAAGGAGACGAATACCTAACCTCTCCTATTGACCGTCGTCCAAAATTCCACCTGTACAAGCCAAACATTGCACTAGTAACAGGAATTGCATGGGATCACATCAACGTATTCCCGACTTTTGACTTTTACATTGAACAGTTCAAGATATTTGCCAATTTAGTTGAGGATGGAGGAACATTAATATACTTCGAAAACGACAAGTATCTTCCTGAAATTGCAGCAAACACTAAGCATTCAATAACAAAAGTATCTTACACTACACATCCATACGAAAACATTGATGGGATTTGCCAACTTATAGTTGGAAATTCTAAAGTGCCACTACAAGTTTTCGGCGAACACAACCTCCAAAATATTGCAGGAGCAAAGGCAATTTGCAAATCAGTTGGGATTAACGACGACACATTTTATGAAGCCATTAGTTCTTTTGGAGGAGCGGCCAAGCGACTTCAGCTACTCGCATCAAATTTATCGTCTAATATATACCTCGACTTCGCTCACTCTCCTTCAAAATTAAAAGCCACAACAAAAGCGGTAAAAGAACAATTTCCAGCCCGCAAGTTAGTTGCTTGCATGGAATTACACACCTTCAGCAGCTTAAACAAAGATTTCCTATCCGAATACAAGGGAACTATGGACACAGCAGATGTTGCCTACGTATACTTTAATCCGGAAACACTAAAGCACAAGCAACTTCCCAAAATTGAACCCGAAGAGGTTAAGTCTGCATTTGGTGGTAAAGTCGAAGTTTTCACCGATAGTGCTAAACTTATAGAATTGCTCAAGCAGCAAAGTTACATCAGTACCAACCTGCTTATTATGACATCTGGAAACTTTTCAGGAGTTGATCTAAAAGCATTTGCCGTAGAAATAACAACCCGAGAATAGTGTGATTAGGAATAAATATATGTAGTAGTATATCGTATGCATATTAATCAAACACAATAAAAGTCCGAAAAAGAACATTCCACGTCAAATACAACTCGGTTGTCTTACTGCATCCGATCTTTTAATTAATGAGGTATTCATTCATAATTTTCATGCTGATTATGGATGGACACCTTGTTTTATCAACACCACAAACTATGAATTGAATCAGAATGACTAAGTTGTTATCGATGAAAATGGCATCACAGAACTCGAAAACAAATCCATCAACATTCATTAAGAATTAAATATTATCCTAACGCACACTTGAATGCAACTGATAATGTTAAACTTGCACCCAAGTCAGACAGAACGGCGAAATATACACTCCATTTTTTTCACCATAATACTTGCAGATCTTAAATTTTGACTTACCTTTGCACCCGCAATGACCCACTAAGGGATTGCAAAAAGAAATGGTCCATTCGTCTAGGGGTTAGGACGCAAGATTTTCATTCTTGTAACAGGGGTT
>CAXYUU010000370.1:0-3926 GCA_964292015.1 uncultured Acetobacteroides sp. | reverse complement strand
CGATGGTCGGATACTTGGCAAATAGTACGATTAGATCGGAAATTATACTCATAGTATTCGGTTGATTACATCGAGCGACAGCCCTGTTTTATCCATTATCTCATCCTTTTTCATTCCAGATTGTGAAAGTGATTTAACACTTTCGGTTAGCTCGTGGAGCATTAGGTCCAGGAAGGTTACAAGGTCGTACCTCTTAACCTCATCGAAAGATCCATACTGCTTGCTAAACGAGTATAGAGTGGATCGGAGCCCCATCTGTATTTTTTTGCTGTCGGATGGTGATTCTCCCTTCTTTTTATCGCCCCAAAGTATCGCATAGTCGGTTCGGGTGAACAACCATAGCAGTATAGCCTGGTAGTTTAGATACACCGCTTGACGGATGGTGTCGGAGAACTGTGTTACCTCGCTTTGCTGAGTGGCCACCGCCGACGAGTATTCGCCATTGCAGTATAGGATGGATACGAGTAGGTCGAGAAACTTATCGGCCTTGGGGGTGGAATTGGCGTATAAATCGACAGCGCTTTGGGCATCGATAAACTGCTCGGCGGTAATTGTGGTAATGGGAATGTTGCCTTGTACTTCGAAGGTGTATCCTTTGTGCCGTATCCCAAGGTACTTGAACTCGGGTAATAGATTTTTCGCAAAACAAGCATCGAGGGTAGGATGACGCTCGAACTTAGCCGCCAACTTGGCTTCGTGGTGCTTTACATCTTCAGGCAGCTGCTTTTCGAGAAGCTTTTGCACCTTGTCCGATAATTCTTTAAAGCGTTCATCGTTATAAACGTACTTGTAGAAGAACTTATACTGAATTGACACTTGATACGCATTTTCGCAAAAGAGCAGCCAATCATCCCGCCGTATTTTGTCGGGGTTAATTCCCCCGAGCATGCAGAATATAAGCACGCGGGCTTCCCCTAATGGTATTTCACCTGCAACAAACTTAAGCAGTATAGGGATTATCCCTAAGTATTCTTGAGGGGTTAACTCATCCCACTCGCTATGCACCTGGTACTTGTTGAAAAGTTTAATCATGATATTGTGTAGTGTTTAGCGTTGATTTTATTCAAATTTTCCACACTCGTGATGGGGCTATTTTTCATCTTTATAGTCGATTCTATTTCGTGTAGATATTTACGATATTGCTCGGTATGATCGCCAAATAGAATATCGCGCTGCTGGTTGGCTGGCACAACCGTCGAAAATTCGGCCGTAATATACGAGCGAAGCGATTTGGGGAATTCGTTGAAATCGAATCGCCTAATAGCCTTCGCCATGACTCCATAAACTATTGCCGACATTACTTTTTCTGCTAAAGAAGGATCTTCGGCGAGGATGGCAACATCCTTTATTCGAGGGATGATATCATCGCGTTGAACCTCTCGAAGGAGGTACACGATTTTTGAGAAAAAGTATGATGAGCCATCAATTTGGTAAAATCGGTCGAAATCCTTATGATTTTTGATGATAAGCCCATCTCGATCTTTGAAAAATTGTGTTGCCTTCCATTCTTCTATGCTGGAAGAATCTAACCCCTCTATTAAACCGTTCATACCTGTGTGGTAGTTGTTGGTATAGAGCTCTTTTAAGTCTTCGTATTGATACTTATACAACTTCCCTTCACCTGCATTTTTACCTATGTTGTAAAATATAAGGTTGTTATACATGGTAAGGTTCGCCATTGCCATTTTCAGAAATGGGCATAACGACGTATCCTCTTTTACCTTGTCCCATATTGGGGTAGTAATTAGATCTGCAACCTTTTGCTTAGCTGTTGCGTGAACTGGAAAGAGCGACTTCAGAGACAGGTTACTATCCACACCGGGAGCAAATTTCTGAATTTCGTCTATTGCTTCAAAAAGTTCAAGGCTCATTACTGCTGATTTTTTAATCGGTTTGCGGGGGAAACATCCTCTTGTCGAGCTGGCACGTCGATATAAAAGCCTAATCGTATGCCAGAAGCGTACTTCTGAGGGAAATTAAGCTTAATGGCAAAGTTTAAATCTGAACAGACGACCTTTTCGGGAACTGTTAGATTGGTGATGTAAACAAGGTAGTTATAGTACGTTTCGGCACCCGATTTCGAAAACACCCCTTCGGATGTTACATTCGAAATAGATGGATCGAGACCTTTCGCGGCAAGAATAACTGCATCGGCACGTTTGTCGTTGTCAAGAAGAGCTGTTATAAACTCCTTGTATTTTTGTGGCACCTCCTCTATTTTCCAAGGTTCCGATTCTTCGCCGGTACGATAGGCCATGGTGGTAAATACCTTAGCTTGGTTATCTGGACCCGACATGTATTGGGTGAATTTTTCAATCTCCTTTTCGGTGTAGGAAACCAGTATACCCTCGTGATATTCTGTACCAATATCGATGCCATTAACCTTAATCAACTCAATATTCTTGACTTGGCGCTCAACATTAATTTTACAAAAACTTTCAAGCATCTCCTCCTTTTTATCGAGCCAGGCTTGAGGTATTATGATGTGGAATTTAGCGGAAAGGGAATTTTCGAGATATGAATTAATGTATTTAGGTGTTAGCCGTGTCCCCTTTAACCACTCTTTTATACCCTTGTAGAAGGTATTAAATGAGTAAACCTCTTCGCCAAAACTGGCGTTTTTGGAGTAGGATATTGATGAATTGAAGGCCGTTGGTGCAGCATAATCAAATCGGGGGAATGCTTTAAATTTCGATCCTGGATATCGCCACCCTCCAACTACTACTACTTTAAACTCACTATCTTCGTAGTTGTATGGATCTATTTCGAATTTAGTGGCGAATCGAGCCTTAACGGCAGGCACTGACTCTAGCCCAGCAACTGGACGTTTCCCACTAGACATACCTACAGACATCCTCCACTTTGTCCAAACACCTTCTAAGTAGTAGTACTCTCTCGCTGATTTATTTAAATAGTCGAAAACCGAGTCCTTTACCCCATTTTCTTTCCAACTATCTAACCATGATTCAATCTCCGTATCAGTGAGATATTCACGAGTAATGTTTTTACCGGCCTTAACTTCTTTGTATAGAGAGTAGCCTTTACCCATTAAGAAGCGCACTTGCTTCTCTATAAGTTCCGGGAGCATCTTATCGTTAGTAATAGCATCCTTAACCTCGGTAGGTTCATTGTTTGTTGAACCGTATGCCAACACATTGTACCCATCAACATTAAGCACCATCGGTCTATCGCTATCATCTGACACATACCCTACACGAGACGATGGAGCCGAATACCCAAGACCTATCTGATAGGTATACACACCTACTTCTGACTTTACAAAACCAACACTGCCTAACGTCTTAATCTCAATAGGATGCGCACCCTTTACGGTTCCGTTGTGATGACTCATTATTCTTCGTTATTAAATCGTTCAATCTTTCTCAAGGTGTAGCCATCGGTAGAGAATGCGACGAATCGAATCAGTATCTTATGACACTGCTTAGGCTTACCATCACCATCTGTGAAGAGCAGGAAGTTATCCCCATCTATACTCCACTTCTCGTGTGGTAGTTGTAGTCGAACGCGACACCCTTTCTTCGTATGCAGATTACTATCTGCTTTACATGTAGCCCTTGAGTACTTGTAGAAGGCTATATTAAAGAATCCATCGGGCATCTTCGACACATCTTCCATCATCCTAATGGCTTCGTGTTCTCTTAATGATTCCATACTGCTAAGATGATACTTCTATCTCCGCACCTAAAGGACATTCTGCAATGCAAGGGGGGAACACGTCCTCCCCTACCTATTTCATTGCATTGTGTGTATAATCAAAACCAACCCACTAAACACACCCAAATACATGATTATAAACCCGTTGTCATATATCAGTGATTTATGTTAAATTTTGTCGGCAAATCCTAAATTCAGCGCGGCGGTATAAGGAGTCAGTCTTTTTTTTTCAAGACGAATTGCACAGTTTT
>CAXYUU010000369.1:0-3928 GCA_964292015.1 uncultured Acetobacteroides sp. | reverse complement strand
CATTAGATCCTAATTACAGGGACAAACTTTGGGGTTTTTAAATGCGGTTGCCCTGAAGACATGGAAAATCCTAGTGAAGAATAGCATTTCCTGTCGGGGGATAGTATTAAAGGGGGGCGATGCCCCCTTTCCGTTTTTTTGGTGCTCCCATCAGCAAGTTTTACCTCCCGCAGATCACCCAGATAAGCGCAGAAGTTCTGCGGTATTCTGCGAGATCTGCGGGAAATAAGAAGACCGCTATGGGTTAATTCAATGAATAAATTAATCGGTACAAATCTGTTCTACCAACAATAAATACGAACTCCCGCAGATCACCCATATATGCGCAGAAGGTCTGCAATAAGCTGCAAGATCATCGGGAAATAGAAAATTCGCTCTTAAAAAAACAATCTATATTATCCCGTTTAATCAGTAAAATCCGTGTTCTAATCATCTGTGTAAATCAGTTCAATCAGTAAAATCAGCGGTCTAATCAATCTGTACAAATCAGCAAAATACGCGAGCCAAACCCCGTACCGAACGGCACCAGCCCTGCTATTTAAACAAATTCTACGAGGCACCCCCATTGTTTTTAAACGAAAATCAAGTACTTTTCCATCTCTAACAAATCACCTTATACATCTTTAAATGAGCGGTTTTTTTGGCAGCATTTCCAAGGATGATTGCGTAGCAGACGTATTTTACGGCACCGACTACCATTCCCATTTAGGAACAAAAAGGGCGGGTCTAGCCTTTTTATCGAAGGAAAAGGGATTTCAACGGGCAATTCACAGTCTCGAAGATGGGTACTTCAGGAATAAGTTCGAAAACGACATCAAAGACTTTTCGGGTAATAGCGGAATCGGGGTTATTAGCGATACCGAGGCACAGCCCATTCTAGTAAGCTCGCACCTGGGCCGATTTGCCGTTGCTACCGTTAGCAAGATTGTTAACCTCGCCGAGCTGGAAACCTACTTCCTGGATAAGCGCCACACCTTTTCGGAAACCAGCCAGGGATCGGTTAACGCCACCGAGCTGGTAGCCATGCTCATTGCCGAAGGAAAAGACTTTATCTCGGGCATCGAAAACGTGTACCAAAAGGTAAAGGGATCGTGCTCGATGCTGATACTAACCGACCAGGGACTGCTTGCTGCCCGCGACAAGCTGGGCCGTACCCCCATCATCATTGGTAAAAAGGAGAATGCCCACGCTGCCGCCTTCGAAACCTGCTCGTTCTCGAACCTAGGTTACGAGATTGAGCATTTTGTAGGACCCGGCGAGGTTGTCCGCATTACCGCCGATGGATACGAGCAGCTGCGCAAGCCCAACGACAGGATGCAGGTATGCTCATTCCTTTGGGTATACTACGGCTACCCACCCTCATTCTACGAGGGCATAAATGTCGACGAGAGCCGCTATCGCTGCGGCGCGGCTCTAGCCAAGAACAATCCGGTAGATGCCGACTTTGTGGCCGGCATTCCCGACTCGGGTATTGGCCACGCCATGGGCTACAGCCACGAAACGGGCATTCCGCTAAAACGCCCCTACGCCAAGTATACCCCAACATGGCCCCGTAGCTTTATGCCCCAAAACCAAAACATGCGCGACTTGGTGGCCAAGATGAAGCTCATCCCCAACAAGTCCATCATCAGCGGTAAGAGCGGCATCTTCCTCGACGACTCGATTGTACGGGGCACCCAGCTTAAGGATAACGTGCAGGACCTGCACCATGCTGGAATAAAGGCGGTGAACATGTGCATTGCCTGTCCACCGCTCACCTACCCCTGCGAGTTCCTCAACTTCAGCAGCTCGCGCTCCAGCCTCTCGCTGGCCACGCATCGTGCCGTAAGAGATCTCGAAAACAGGGAAGGCGTAGACATGAAGGAGTACACGGATAGCAACAGCGACAAGTACAAGGCCATGGTCGAAAAGATCAGGGTGGAGCTGGGACTTACCACGCTTACCTTCCAAAAGCTCGACGACCTAGTAGAGGCCATTGGTCTACCCAAGGAGAAGCTCTGCACCCACTGCTGGGATGGATCGAGCTACTTCGAGTAAGCCCTACTACCATATGTACTCATATAAAATCCCGCCACGAGCGGGATTTTTTTCCCATTGCCGTCTATGCCGGAACCATCGTAGCAGGTACACCGTAAAATATTTATCGATATTTAAATAAAAAATTATCAATGCCTTTATTTTTTAGTAGTGTTTTACTATTTTTAGTACAGTATATACTTAATCTCGTACAGGCATGGCAAAAAATAAAAAAACCAAAGCGAGCAACCAACGCCTTAAACAAGTAGAGAGGGAACAAATTAATAGGAACAATAAGGAGTACTGGAGTAGCCTTACCAGCTTACTAAAAAGGATTAACCTTCACCAGTATGTAAACCTTCTACCTACGAATATTATCAACAACATAATTAACCTACGGATATCCTCATTTAGAATAGATCCACCAGATAAGAATCGGCTAGGAAAAGATAATACGCAGTACCTTAAAGATTACCTAGAATATATTATAACCCAACAGTGTAAAATCACCTATGTCAACGGTGTCGAAATTTCGATTAAGGAGTTTTTCACGTTCCTTCTATCAGTACGTTTTCCAATAAATGCTCATATTGAGGAGACTAATGATGAGAAGGTAAAGAGTGCCTTTAACGAGCTAATCACCTTTGTTGACGAAAACTTTCCTATTCTTGTTAGCCAGCTACAGCACTATATCAACTTTATAGGAGTATGGGCATCGCATCCATTAAAAGGATACATAACCTTTAGCCCATTAGAAATAGATATAAAAAACGACAAAGAACGGACACCATTTGATTCATGGTGCAGTCCGATTGTTTTCAAGTATACGTGCATCGATCCCCAAAACAGGTATGTTACCATAGATCAAAAGAAGAGGGAAGTACTCGAAATGTCATATGCCTCGCTCGAAGGCACCCTGTCGAGCTGTACAGTACATCCATCGCTTCTCAAAAAGGAAGGCGACACCCCCATTCAGCTATTCATTCAAAAACATGCAATTAAACGAATAGAAGAGCGGCTGGATATTATTTTTGATGATTTGCATTTTTACTATGTGGCCATGTCGGTTGTAGAAACAAAAAAAACAAGGCAAATCGGAGAAAACAGCTACCTAATTCCAATATATTTCTATAAAAGAAAGCTCGGCTACTTAGTAACCCTATTTGTTGATACTATTTTAGTGGCAACCACCTTCCTATTTATTACGCAGGAAGGCACACCCGAAGGGAAGCTCCTTAACAAGCTCACCGGGTTTAAGAAGCTCGACAAAAGCTACCTCTGCATCGATAAGCTAAGCACCTTTGTTAAGTCGGACATTGCCTCGAATCCGGAGCTGGTTAAGCTGCTACAGGATGCGCAGCTAGAACATTTGGTTGATCTACATAAGGAGATCGGACACATCTGCAAGGAGCGAAACGAAAACCTGAACGATCCATCGTTCATTTTGGAGTACATCCAACGAAAAAGGGAGGAGCAGCAGCTAAGCCAAACCGAAATGCAGGAGCAGGAATCCAACACGATGGTTGTACCGTAGGGGTCGCCCCACGTGGCGACCCCAATATGACGCCCCCATATGGCGATATAAATTCGAACATTACCTATTATTAATCCGGTATGGCAAAAAAGAAGACAAGCCAGCACCAAAAGCAGGCGGCAAAGGAGCGAAACAATAGGCAGGAAAAGGAATTCTGGATTGGGTTCAACAGCTTTATGGAGAGGCTCGAACTCAAGCAGCATCTTAGCGTACTACCCAAGAGTGTTACCTCCGAAATCATATCGCACCGAATATCATCCATTAGGCTGGTTCCTACAAAAGAAAGCAGCAATACGGGCTGCGACACACAGGAGCTAAAGGATTACTTCGAGGACAAATTTACTAGAGTGTGCGATGTGCCCTATACCAATGGAGGCA
>CAXYUU010000368.1:0-3935 GCA_964292015.1 uncultured Acetobacteroides sp. | reverse complement strand
CACTATCGAGAAGTTAAACGGAAATATTCGGAAGATTTTTGAAGTCAGAGAAGTCAGAGAAGTTAAAGAAGTTATTTCAGAAGTTATACGAAGGTAGAGGAAGAGCACTATCGAGAAGTTAAACGGAAATATTCGGAAGATTTTTGAAGTCAGAGAAGTTAAAGAAGTAAAGAAGCTATTTCAGAAGTTAAACAAAGGTAGAGAAAGAGTACTATCGAGAAGTTAAAGAATACCTCGAGTAATATTGAAACCTTACCTAAACACAACATAGAAAAAGGGGCACAAAGGAAAAAAAGAGGAAGAAAAAGCTTAGCCAACCTAAATCGAAGCTCGTGCTACGTGAACCTTGACTCGTGTTACCATTTACAAGAATAAAATTCAGAACTACATAAAACCAACAAAATGAAATTTGACCTAGTAGTTATCGGAAGCGGTCCTGGAGGATATGTGGCAGCCATTCGTGCTAGCCAGCTCGGACTAAGTGTAGCCGTAGTAGAAAAAGCCGAGCTTGGCGGTATTTGCCTCAACTGGGGTTGTATTCCAACCAAAGCGCTGCTTAAAAGCGCATCGGTATTCGAATATACGCAGCACGCTGCAGAGTATGGCATCAAGATAGAGGGCAACGTAACCCCCGACTTTGAGGCAATAGTAGCCCGTAGCCGTGGCGTAGCCGATGGCATGAGCAAGGGAATTCAGTTCCTTCTTAAGAAAAATAAGGTGGAGGTTATACAGGGCTTTGGCAAGCTGGTAGGGCCAAACACCGTAGAGGTGAAAGCCGAAGATGGTACCACTACCAACGTAGAGGCTACCAACATCATACTGGCAACCGGTGCACGCAGCCGTATGCTTCCCAACCTTCCTATTGATGGTACCAAGATTATCGGATACCGCCAGGCGCTGGTTCTTCCTAAACAACCAGAATCGATGGTGGTGGTTGGCTCGGGTGCCATTGGCAGCGAGTTTGCCTACTTCTACAACGCCATTGGTACCAAGGTAACCCTGGTGGAGTTCCTTCCTAACGTGGTGCCACTAGAAGACGAGGAGGTTTCGAAGCAGCTAGAGCGCTCGTTCAAAAAGCAGGGCATTAAGGTAATGACCAGCAGCGAGGTGCTATCGGTAGATACCACCGGAGAAAAGTGCGTGGTAACCATCAACACCAAAAAGGGCGAGGTGGTTGTCGAAGCCGACATCGTGCTATCGGCCGTTGGCGTATCCACCAACCTCGAAGGCATAGGTCTCGAAGAGGTAGGCGTAGCCCACGATAAGGGTAAGGTGCTGGTAAACGAGTTTTACCAAACCAACGTAAAGAGCATCTACGCAATTGGCGATATTGTTGCAGGCCCAGCCCTAGCCCACGTGGCATCGGCCGAGGGTATTTGCTGTGTGGAGAAGATTGCCGGACTAGACGTTCACCCGGTTAACTACAACATCATCCCCGGATGTACCTACACCACCCCCGAGGTGGCATCGGTTGGACTAACCGAAAAGAAGGCCATCGAAGCTGGACACGAAATCAAGGTGGGCAAGTTCCCATTCTCGGCATCGGGTAAGGCAAGCGCGGCTGGTGCTAAGGAAGGTTTTGTAAAGCTGATATTCGATGCAAAGTACGGCGAGCTACTTGGCGCCCACCTTATAGGTGCCAACGTTACCGAAATGATTGCCGAGCTGGTGGTAGCCAAAACTCTCGAAACTACCGGACACGAAATCATCAAGTCGATACACCCCCACCCAACCATGAGCGAGGCCATTATGGAGGCTGCTGCTGCGGCATACGGAGAGGTAATCCACATCTAAATAGTTGATTTTTAAGCATTAAACGTTTCAAAAATAGTGAGTAATGCTAGACTTGAGATGTGAGATGTTAGACGTGAGACTTGAGATACTAGATTTTAGACGTTAGATGATAGCTATTAGATTTGAGATGCTAGACTTGAGATGTGAGATGCTAGATATCAGACTTTAAATGCTAGACTTGAGATGTGAGATGCTAGATATCAGACTTTAAATGCTAGATTTGAAACTTGAGATACTAGCTATCAGACTTGAGATGCTAGACTTAAGACATTAGATAGTAGATAGGATACTTTAGACATTAGCTATTGGAAATGAGATACTAGACACGAGATGTTAAACGTTAGATGTTATTCCATTGAAGCTAGGTATTAGGCTAATGTCGTGAAGTAATTAAGAGAAAAGCCCCGGAGATAATCCAGGGCTTTTTTACGTATCTGCCAATATGGTACAACGCCGACACCACCTACTTGCAGGCAACGATGGCGCCTACCTATCCCCCAACTATCCGCAACCTCAATACCTAAAACTCAAAGCTCAACCAGCGCTGTCGTTCCGGGCTTGTCCCGGAATCTTTAGATCGACGAGGGCAAGGTAAAGGCAAACCCTACTAATTCTGAAAAAAGCCCTTCGGGCAATTCATTAGATCCCGTGACAAGCACGGGATGACACTCCGAGGGGAGGTTTATTTTAACTACTCAAACCCCTTATTTGGCATCACGATGCATCTATCAAGATATTAAATTTGGCAAAACCAATCATGAGGCTTACGCCAAATATACTCGAAGGTCAATACTGATATTTTTGGTGATATTCCTGATACTTATTCCTTTCATAGCTACACCATATATAGGAACAAAATAGTCACAATAGAACAGTCCTATTTTAAACAACCAACAGACGGCTAGCGAACTTCCAGCTATCAATAAACCTTCCCCCGTAAACACCATGGCGAAGCCATACCAGACTGGCAGGAATTCTGTTTGAGCGAGTGGAGCTATCGTAACGCCAATCAACGCGATGGCAATGTCAGGTCTAGAAACTATATTGAAATAAAAATCATCCTCCGCGACAGAGCGAGTTAATTCGTGCCAAGGCTTTTTGCTTCTTTTTGGCCTCCAAAAAGAATGGATAAAAAGTTGAGTCTTGCGTTTAAAATCTCACCTACATATTTTCAATAATCTAAAGGGAGTACTATCAATAATTTTAAAGTCGAAATCACTACTACCTATCCCCCATTTATCCGCAATCTCATCACCCAAAACTCAAAGCTCAATCAGCGCTGTCATTCCAGGCTTGTCGCGGAATCTTTAGATCCAAATAGGTAAGCAAACACCGAACCCGATAGTTTTTTAAAAAAACCCTTCGGGCAATTCATAAGATCCCGTGACAAGCACGGGATGACACTCCGATGAGAGGTTTTTTCGAACTACTCAAACCCCTTATTTGGCATCACGATGCATCTATCAAGATATTAAATTTGGCAAAACCAATCATGAGGCTTACGCCAAATATACTCGAAGGTCAATACTGATATTTTTGGTGATATTCCTGATACTTATTCCTTTCATAGCTACACCATATATAGGAACAAAATAGTCACAATAGAACAGTCCTATTTTAAACAACCAACAGACGGCTAGCGAACTTCCAGCTATCAATAAACCTTCCCCCGTAAACACCATGGCGAAGCCATACCAGACTGGCAGGAATTCTGTTTGAGCGAGTGGAGCTATCGTAACGCCAATCAACGCGATGGCAATGTCAGGTCTAGAAACTATATTGAAATAAAAATCATCCTCCGCGACAGAGCGAGTTAATTCGTGCCAAGGCTTTTTGCTTCTTTTTGGCCTCCAAAAAGAATGGATAAAAAGTTGAGTCTTGCGTTTAAAATCTCACCTACATATTTTCAATAATCTAAAGGGAGTACTATCAATAATTTTAAAGTCGAAATCACTACTACCTATCCCCCATTTATCCGCAACCTCATCACCCAAAGCTCAAAGCTCAACCAGCGCTGTCATTCCGGGCTTGTCCCGGAATCTTTAGATCGACGTAGGCAAGCTAACGGAGAATCCAATAGATTCTGAAAAAAGCCCTTCGGGCAATTCATTAGATCCCGTGACAAGCACGGGATGACACTC
>CAXYUU010000367.1:0-3958 GCA_964292015.1 uncultured Acetobacteroides sp. | reverse complement strand
TACAGCTTCTTTTTGAGAATCATTTAAATTTTCTAGAATTTCATTGCTTACAGAAGGATTTCCTAGCTCATCAAGCTCCAGGAAAAAAAGGAGTGGCCCTTCTCGAATAAGCTGATTGACCTACACAACATTGCCTTCTATCTTTTTGAAATCTTAGCAAAGAATGGAAAGAAGACACCTCGATCGCTAAGCCTTACCGCAATAGCCGACTTCTTTGGTCTTGCAAGGGAGGGAGACGAGCACAATGCACTCGAAGACTCCCTTATTACGGGAGAATGCCTGAAAAAATGCATGAGCTATACAGATAATCTTAAACTAAAGGAGTAACCAACATGACCTTTCAGAACGAACAAACTGACAAAACCTCATCATCTCTTGGAAAAACGAATTGGAGCAGTATTGGAGCAATGATAGTGCTGCTTTTGCTTACATCGTTTATCCAACGATATCTAACCATTCAGCTATCGCCCGAAACCACTGCTAAGCTGTACTTTTCGGCTATCATAATTGGCATTATTTCGATTCCCATGTCGAGTTGGTTGTTTAATAAGAGTATTAAGCGTATTAACTATACCGACCCTACGGAGTTAAACCTCAGAATCTACAGGGTAGCCTTTTATACAAAGCTCGTTATCGTTTGCTCCGGATTTGTTGTAAACCTTGTTCTCTTCTTCTTTTCAAAAAACGCACACCTGCTTATTATTGGAGCAATTTATATTGTTTACCAAATGATTGCAGTACCAAGCAAGGAGAGTTTACAGGAGATACTTGGACTAAACGTAAGCGAAGAAGAGGCTGATCAAACTCTTTAAGATTCGATAAATGCACGTATAAATCGCATATACACTAAGCGATTTATACCTTTGTGCTACCAAATACCCGCCACATGAACGTACTCGAAAACTCATCCCTTAAGGAAATCACCACTTTTGGAATTGAAGCAAAGTCCAAGATTCTTATTCAAACAACCAGCGATGGTGAAATCGTCAACTTTCTAAAGACAAATACAACACTCCCGCTTTTCGTTCTTGGCGGTGGTAGCAATATCATATTTACGTCAGATTTCGATGGTGTGATCCTTCAACCATCAGAAAAAAGAGTTGAAATAGTAACCGAAGATTCCGAAAGCGTACTGGTTAAAGCCAGTGCTGGTGTAGAGTGGGACGATTTGGTAAAGTATACGGTCGAAAAGGGGCTGGGAGGTATCGAAAACCTATCGCTTATACCTGGACATGTTGGCGCCTGCCCCGTACAAAACATCGGCGCATACGGTGTTGAGGTAAAGGATACCATTACCGCTGTCGAAGGATTTTTCGTAAGCAGCGCAGAACCCTTCTGCTTCGACAACGAACAGTGCCAGTTTGGATACCGCGACAGCATCTTTAAAAGAGACCTTAAAGGTAAAGTCGTTATCACCCATGTGACCTTTAGGCTTACCAAAAGCCCTATACTAAAAACCCACTATGGTAATATTGAGGAGGAGCTGAAGGGCTATTCGGAAAGAACGGTTCAAACAGTAAGAGATGCCGTTATTTCCATCCGTGAAAGAAAGCTCCCTTCGCCAAGCGTTACGGGCAACTGTGGTAGCTTTTTCAAAAACCCTACCATTCCACAAGCAGAATTCGAGACTATTAAGAGGGAGTACCCCAACGTGCCCAACTTTGCAGCCCCCAACGATATGGTTAAAGTACCTGCGGCCTGGTTAATAGAAACATGCGGGTTTAAGGGAATCAAGAGAGGAAATGTAGGCGTTCATAGCCAACAAGCACTCGTACTAATAAATCTTGGCAATGCAACAGGGCTCGAAGTTATAGCCCTAGCCGATGAAATTATAGCTGCCGTATCGAAGCAGTTTAAGATAGTCCTCGAAAAAGAGGTAAACATACTTTAAAAAGAAAGCCGCTCTAGAGCGGCTTTCTTTTTACTTCTTTATGTTACGCTTATTAAGCGCCGCTTGATACACCTGCGCATTCTTCTCGTGTTCCTCTTTGGTAACCGCAAAAGCATGTTCGCCAGAAAAATCGGACTTAGCACAAAAGTAGATATACGGCGTTTTCGCCCTATTCAGTACCGCATCAATAGCCTCGATACAGGGTAATGCTATTGGGCCTGGAGGTAGGCCTGCATACTTATAGGTATTATAGGGCGAATCGAAGGTTAAGTGCTTGTTAAGGATACGACGTATGGTTGGATCGCCGATGGCAAATTTAACCGTCGGATCGGCCTGTAGAAGCATCCCTACTTTTAAGCGGTTTAGGTATACCCCTGCAATTATGGGCATTTCTGGAATATAGTTTGTTTCCTCATCAACAATAGAGGCAACCGTAATAACCTGCTCGCGGGTAAGCCCCATCGAATCTGCCTTTTGCTGCCTATTCATCTTCCCCCAAAAGTCATCATACTCCTTCTTCATCCGCTTAATTATCTCATCGGGAGTTACGTTCCAGTAAAACTCGTAGGTATTAGGAATAAAAAGGCCAATGATAGTTTCGGGAGTCATACCTATCGATTTAGCAACCGAATCGCTATTAAGCATGGTAATAATGGCCAACGAATCGGGTTCGAGCTGTTTCCCAAGTATGGCGGCAAGCTTCGCCTTAGTTCTTATATTGTTAATATACACCTGGGCAGGATCTTGATTTCCAGAAATGAGCATGTTTAGCAGCTTACGATTGCTCATACCAACAACCAGCTTATACCTACCCGGCTTTACCTTTTTAAAGTAGCCACATTGGTGAGCATAGCTGTCGAACGTTTCAAGGTTCTTTATGTACCCATCTTTCTTTAGGATGCTTACCACCGCATTATAATCGCTACCCGTTGGGATTAGGATATGAACCGACTTCTTACTTCCTAAATCCACATTAGGCATCAACACGCGCATGTATAGTCGTGTGCCAAATACCAGAGCAACAATCAATCCAATTACACCCAACGCTAGTACTAGCTTTTTAAAGGGTTTACTAACAGATTTCCTTTTTTTCGCAGAACCCATTATCTCCTATTTTTTGTACAAAATAAACCATTTAGACCTAAAGTCGGCTGCTAAGTTTAAAATTATAGCTGTCAATATCGCATCTTTTAGGTAAATTTGGTGAAATTTTAAACGTATGACCGAAATAGTCGTTGCCGCTTCGATACTAAGCATTGCAGCAGTTGCCATAGCTGCCATTGCGCTTACCTTACGCCATCAAAAATCGTTTCAAGAACTCGAAAGGCAGCTTGCCAGCAGTAAAATAACCCTTCCGCTTAGGCTACAAGCCTGTGAAAGGTGCGTTGTCTTTTTAGAAAGAATAACCCCCGACTCGCTCATTGTTCGAGTAAACAGAGACGAAAACACCGTTGCCGAACTACAAGCCAAGCTGCTGAGCTCTATCCGTTCGGAATTCGAACATAACATTTCGCAGCAGCTATACGTAAGCTCTGACTCATGGACGTACCTTGTTAACGCAAAAAACAATATCGTTGGCCTGATTAACTCTTGCAGCATAAAGCTAACGCCCAATATGCAGGCCATAGAGCTCTCGAAGCTCATTATCGAAACCTATTCGAATATCGACGTTTCGCCCACCGCATTGGCCAAGCAGAAAATACGACAGGAAGCCACCCAGCTGTACTAAAAGGCAATCAAAAACCAACAATTTCGGTAATTGTTGGTTTCTTTTTTTTAAACAGCTAATGTCGCTCCCACAATCTGAAGTTAGAGTTAAGCTCATGGTGCTTTAAGATACAAAACATCCATAAGGCCAGCTGCAACGACACTTTGGGGAAACCGACGTTACTAAAAAAAAAATTGCTGAGATGAAAACAAAACTCGTTACCACCCTGGGCCTACTTCTTCTTTCATCGTTTGGCTATAGCCAAAAACCATCCGTCTCGCCCCTTACCAGCTTTATCGACAGCGTATCGTATGCCTACGGAGTAGGACTTGGATCGCAAATTGAGAAAAGCGGGGTAA
>CAXYUU010000366.1:0-3958 GCA_964292015.1 uncultured Acetobacteroides sp. | reverse complement strand
TAAAAGAGGTTCTCCCGTACCTTAGCCGACGTGCAGGCGAAAATACGTCGGTGGCGGGACAAACATCGCGGGAGTTGAATCTGGTGAATACGGAAATATATCGTCGTAAAAATGGGAGAAAATGGTAAAAGTAAATAATGAGAACGAGGTGTCGGCCTACCATGTCATACGTCTTTTAAGCGCAGTTCTACTTTTTATCTACATTGTTACCATATGGTTATTTCCCGAGTACTTTTCGTGGTCGGCAAATAGAACCGTGGTAATTGTAGGGCATACTTTTGGCGCTTTATATCTGGTGTCGGCACTATTTATGGTGCTACGTGGAGGAATTTGGTTTTTGGAGTTCATTCATAAGGATGACAGCTACGAATTTCGGTACTACTTCCTTACCGCTCCTTTTGGGTCAAAGCGAATGATCCGAATTCCTTCCGAAAATTTGTACGCATTTAAGATCAAGAAGAATTTTTGCAAGCTAAAAAAAACGCTAATACTCTACCAAGAGCAGGACGGGAAGGTACTTCGCTATCCACCCATTCCTTTAGGAAGTCTTTTGTTCGAAAAGCAACAGGTAGTTATTGGTGAATTAAAAAAATATGCCGTTGAGCTAACCTAGTTTTCCTGCTATGACCGATACTCTCCTTAAATACAAGATAGCGCTGGAGATGATTCCGCATATTGGCAGCATTACTGCCAAAAAGCTAATCGCCTACTGCGGAGGGGTTGACGAGGTTTTTAACCAGTCGAAGAAATCGCTTATAAAAATACCGGGAGTTGGCGAAATTATTGCCTTCCAGGTGTACAACCAAAAGGTGTTGGAACGTGCCGAAAAGGAGATTGAGTTTCTGGCAAAGTTTGGGATAGAACCCCTATACTATACCGATTCGAACTACCCCGAACGGCTTAAGCAGTGCGACGATTCCCCCATTCTTCTATACTATAAAGGAGGTGTGTCGCTTTCGCACCAGAAGGTGCTATCGGTGGTGGGAACGCGAAATGCCAGCGATTACGGAAAGTGGCTTTGCGAGGAGATTATCAGAGGACTGGCGCAGAAGGGGCTTTCGGTTTTAGTTGTAAGTGGGTTGGCACATGGTATCGATACCGCTGCCCATCGCAATGCCATAAAGAATGGTTTGCCAACAGCAGGGGTGTTGGCGCATGGTCTCGACATGATCTACCCTTCGGCCAACCGGGGGCTGGCTAGGGAGATGCTCAATAACGGAGCTCTGGTTACCGATTTTATAACAGGAACCCAACCCGAACGAAATAACTTCCTAAGACGTAATAGAATAATTGCCGGATTAGCCGATGCTACCCTTATTGTCGAATCGGGTATTAAGGGCGGGGCGTTGGTTACCGCCGAAATTGCCAATTCGTACAACCGCGATGTGCTGGCATGCCCTGGCCGCGCAGGCGACAGGTACTCGCAGGGGTGTAATGCCCTTATCAGATCGAATAAGGCCGCCCTGGTCGAGAATGCCGACGATGTGGCAGGTGCGCTTAGCTGGCAGGTTGCCTCGTCTAAGGCTGTACGTCCGATACAACTCAGCATCTTTCGGGAGCTAAGCGTTGAGGAGCAAAAGATTGTCAATATCCTGAAGGATGTAGCGAGCGATAGCATCGATAACATCGCGTTTAGTTGCGGACTAACGATGCCCGCCACCTCGGCACTCCTTTTAACCATGGAATTTGATGGCATCGTAAAAAGCTTACCGGGCAAAGCCTACATGCTCTCCAAGTCGTACGCTCATCAGTAGCACTTTTTTGTACATTTGCCGTGTTGTTTACCCCAACACACACAACCACCGAATATACCTAGAATGAATTTTATAGATACCCACTGCCATCTGTATGCCGAGGAGTTTAAGGACGACTATGTAGCCGAACTCCACAAGGCCAAGGATGCACACGTAGGAGCGGATATTCTTCCTGCAATAGATAGTAAGAGTCATCAGCAGCTTTTTGCCCTTGCCGACGAGCAGCCAAGTTGCTACCCCCTAATTGGCCTTCATCCAACATCGGTAAACGAATCGTACCGCGAGGAGCTGGCTCTTGTGGAGGATTATCTGGCCCACAGGAAGGTTTACGGCATTGGCGAGGTGGGGATCGACCTGTACTGGTCGGCCGATTTTAAGCAGCAGCAGCTCGAGGTGTTCGACTTTCAAATACAGCTGGCCATAAAGCATAACCTTCCGTTGGTTATCCACTCGCGCGAGGCGTTCGCCGAAATATTTGACGTGCTAAAGGCGTATAAGGGGCAGCCTCTTTACGGCGTGTTTCACGCCTTTACCGGCGATGTGGCCACCTACAAAACCATCGAAGCCCTTGGCAACTTTGTGGTGGGTATTGGTGGGATCGTTACCTTTAAAAACTCGGGACTGGCCGACGTGGTAAGGGAAATCCCCATCGAACGTATTGTTTTAGAAACTGATTCTCCATATCTTGCACCAGCTCCACATCGTGGAAAACGTAATGTTCCGTCGTACATCCCCATAATTGCGGCGAAAATTGCTGAAATTAAGGCGATCACCCTCGAAAACGTTGCGCAGGTAACTACTTCGACCGCTCAAACCACATTTAAACTCTAGCTGATGACAGGCACATCTATACTTATTATATATACAGGAGGTACCATCGGTATGAAGCGCGATCTTGAAACAGGTTCGCTCGTACCGTTTAACTTTAAGCAAATTCAGGAGGAGGTTCCCGAGCTTACCAAGTTCAACTTTGCGATTAATACCATTTCTTACGATCCTCCAGTGGACTCGTCTAATATTCAACCTGAATTTTGGGGTAGCATTGCCGAGACTATCAAGGCGAACTACAAGAAGTACGATGGTTTTGTTATTTTACATGGAACCGATACCATGTCGTTTACCGCTTCGGCGCTAAGCTTTATGATCCAAAATCTCACCAAACCGATTATTCTTACCGGAAGCCAGCTGCCAATTGGCGAAATACGAACCGATGGTCGCGAAAACTTGCTGTCGGCGGTCGAGGTGGCTGCTGCCTATAAGGGTGGAAAGCCGTTAATTCCGGAGGTGTGCATTTTGTTCAACAACGTTCTTTACCGCGGCAACCGAACCTTTAAGTTTCATGCCCATAACTTCAACGCGTTCAGAAGCGAAAACTATCCAGAGCTTGCTGTGGCGGGTATCGATGTGCAGTATAACCTGCCCTACGTACGTAAGGTGGACTTTAGTCAGCCGGTAAGGTTTAAGACAAAGTTTGATACCAACGTTGTTTCGCTAACCCTGTTCCCAGGAATTAGCCAGAGCGTGGTTCGCTCCATCCTAAACATAAAAGGGGTTAAAGGGGTGGTTCTCGAGACCTTTGGCTCGGGCAATGCGCCAACCTATCCCTGGTTTATCGACGAGTTAGACTCGGCCATTAAGCGCGGCCTGGTTATTGTTAACGTAACCCAGTGTCGTGGTGGGTCGGTAAACATGGAAAGCTACGAAACTGGGGTGCTACTTAAAAAGATGGGGGTTATTACCGGATACGACATTACTTTTGAGGCCGCTCTTGTAAAGCTGATGTTCCTGTTTGGCCAAAACTACTCGATTGAGGAGGTGAAAAGGCAATTTGAGCTTTCGCTAGCCGGAGAAATCGAGGTAAGCTAGGATTTGTAAAATATTTTTCGCTATTTTGCGCACCTAAACAAGTACCGGAGAGATGGCCGAGTGGTCGAAGGCGCACGCTTGGAAAGCGTGTAACCGCCAAAAGTGGTTCGGGGGTTCGAATCCCTTTCTCTCCGCACAACAAAGCGTTTAGGCGCAACCAAATGCTGTAGATCGATCGATTTACAGCATTTCTTGTTTTACACCTTTCCCATCTTCCCTCCAAAAAAATATTGACGGTTAGTGCCGGATGTACTACCTTGCATGGCGAGGCCGTCACATCTTGGGTCGTGTCCATAAAAGTGTGTCTGAAGTCAACAATTACTAGTTCGAATGTGCCA
>CAXYUU010000365.1:0-3970 GCA_964292015.1 uncultured Acetobacteroides sp. | reverse complement strand
TTGGAAGAGGTATCGTATGCATACAATAGCGAGGAAGCGATGCTCGAAGCAACCCGCTGCCTCAACTGCAAAAACCCTAAATGTGTTGCAGCATGTCCAGTATCGGTAAATATTCCTGCATTTATTATGGAGGTTGCAAAAGGCAACTTCGAAGGGGCTGCCAAAATAATAGCTGTAGATAGTAGCCTTCCTGCTGTTTGTGGTAGGGTTTGCCCCCAAGAATCGCAGTGCGAGGGCGACTGCATTCTAGGTGTTAAATCAGAACCTGTTTCAATTGGTAAACTAGAGCGCTTTGTTGGCGACTATGCCAACGAAAATCAGCTTAATCTTGCCGAAGTAGCTGCTCCAAATGGATATAAAGTTGCCATAATTGGTAGCGGCCCTGCCGGGTTAGCATGTGCAACCGACCTTGCAAAAATGGGCTATGAGGTAAAAATATTCGAGGCGCTTCATAAACCAGGAGGTGTTTTGGAATATGGAATTCCAGAATTCCGTCTGCCTAAGATTAAAGTGGTTCAGGCAGAAATAGAAAACGTAAAGAAGCTTGGCGTTAAGATTGAAACCGATGTGGTTATAGGCCGTACGGTTACCATTGACGAGCTAATTAACGAAGAAGGCTACCACGCTATATTCGTTGGCTCGGGTGCCGGCCTACCCAAATTCATGAGCATACCTGGTGAAAACCTCAACGGAGTAGTATCGGCAAACGAATTTTTAACCCGAAACAACCTTATGAAGGCGTACGACGAATCGTACGATACCCCAATTTTTGTTGGTAGTAATGTCGTGGTTGTAGGCGGCGGCAACGTAGCGATGGATTCCGCTCGCACAGCAGCCCGCTTGGGAGCTAAGGTTACCGTAGTATACCGCCGTTCCAAAGCAGAGCTTCCCGCTCGTGTAGAAGAGGTACATCATGCCGAACAAGAAGGCATTATCTTTAAGCTACTCACCAATCCGATTGAAATAGTTGGTGATGAGAAAGGTTGGGTTAATGCGATTAAATGCATCCAAATGGAGTTAGGCGAGCCAGATGCATCTGGGCGCAGACGTCCAATAGATGTTCCAAATTCAGAGTTCGAAATTGAGACTGACGTGGTAATTATGTCGCTTGGAACATCGCCAAACCCGCTAATATCGTCAACCACGCCGGGGTTAGACCTTAACAAGTGGCAATGCCTAATTGCCGACGATAAAGGTCAAACAACCCGCGAAGGGGTATTCGCAGGAGGTGATGCTGTTACAGGTGCGGCAACCGTTATTCTTGCCATGGGTGCAGGTAGGACAGCCGCTAAATCGATAGACGAATACGTCAAGAATAAATACTAGCATAAAGTAAAAAGGCAGCTTTCGCTGCCTTTTTACTTTATGTAGGTTACCCTCTACATTCGCTTAGCGTCATCAAAACTAAATATGCTATGAATTTTATAAACGCTAACCAATGCAAGCAAAGCTCCAGCAACAGCAATCACTAGGCTTGTTTGCCAACTAATCATCTTATCCAAAGAAAAATCGACCCCATACACGCTAATCGTAACAAAAGCGATTAGGTTGTTTAAGAAGTGAACAATTAGCGATGGCAACAGCGATTTCGTTTTAAAAAATAGCCAACCCATAAAACAGCCCATACCAAAAGCAGGTATCGACTGCCATGGGTTAAGGTGAATAATGGCAAAGAAAAGAGCCGACCATACTATAGCCTTTTTTGCAGAGTAGTTTATGAGGTATGACCGTAGAAGAATACCCCTAAACAAGATCTCTTCGAGCAATGGAGCAGCAATGCAAATTGTTAGAAATCCCCAAAAGCTAACAGACATCATATCTTTCATCAGCTGCTCGATTTTTGCTGGCATCGGAATTAGGCTCGACAAATAATCGCTTACATACCCAAAACCCAGCACAAATAGCAGCAGATAGGGCACTAGCTGAATATCAAACCTTCGGAAAAGAGTGGTGAACTTGGCATCAAATTCATGTTTTTGAAACATGAGAACAACGATGCAAATAATAACCATGGGGATGGTATACCCTAAAAACATTCCCAAATCCGATTTCCCGGGTAGCACTAACGCAATGACTCCGACAATAATTAACGTTGCAACAATAAACAGCAACAGGATTAGCCATGTATTGGTAATTGTTGGAAACTTTTGCCTACCCTTTACATCTTGAATAGAATCCGTCATCTTCATTTTTATTATGTTATTGCAACCAAAAGGGCTACCACCATTGGCAGCCCTTTAAGCTATATTCATAAAATAGAGATTTACCTGTCTCTATCGGGCAAAATCAAATTTAGTACAATTCCGACAAGTGCCGCTAAGCCAATGCCAGAAAGTTCAAAGGCCCCAATTTTAAGCACAACGCCACCAATACCAACGGTTAAGATAAGTGCTACAATAATCTGATTGCGCGATTTCGCCAAATCGAGCTTATCGACAATCATTGTTTTAATACCAATTGCCGCAATAATACCAAAAAGGATGAGCATTATGCCCCCAAGCACCGCTTCGGGAATCGACTTTAAAAACCCGTTTATCTTCCCTAGAAAAGCAAACACAATGGCGGTAACACCTGTAATTTGAAGTACGCGAGGATCAAAAACCTTTGTCAGCGCAATTGCTCCCGTAACTTCGGCATAGGTGGTAGCAGGAGGCCCGCCAACTAAACCAGCAACGGTACAGGCAACACCATCGCCAAGCATGGTTCGGTGTAACCCGGGATCCTTAACAAAATCTTTGCCTGTAACTGTGCTAATAGCGTAAATATCGCCAACATGTTCGACAATTGGCGCCAAGGCTACTGGAAGAAGGTAAAGAATTGCCTGCCACGAAAACTCGGGGGCAACAAAGTGAGGCATTGAGATCCAAGGCGAGCTGGTGATGATAGAAAAGTCGACATTACCGGTAAAAATCGAAACAACGTAGCCTACAACAATCCCAATAAAAACCGGAATTAGCTTCATAATACCCCTACCGTACATCAGCGCAACCACCACGCCTGCCAGCGAAATGCAGGCAATGGGCCAGTTCGACGAGGCCATTTTAACCCCAACAGGTGCGAGCGACACCCCAATAAGAATAATTACAGGGCCGTATACAGAAGAGGGGAACAGACGCTTTACAAGGTCTACTCCCCTCCACTTAATCAATGCCGAAACGAGTCCGTAAACAAGCCCCACTGCGGCCATACCGCTTAATGTTCCCGCCAGCCCGTAAAGCGCAGTTGCCTTTTGAATGGGGGCAATAAATGCGAAAGAGCTGCCCAAAAAAATGGGAACTTTACCTTTCGTGATGAGCTGAAAGATTAAAGTTCCCAAACCTGCGGTGAACAACGCTACTGAGGGGTCGAGCCCGACGAGTAGCGGCACCAACACCGTAGCACCAAAGGCCACAAAAAGAAATTGAACGCCAATCACAACACGTCGTTGCGGCGATAAATCGTACTCGGAATTCTTACTCATTAAGGGTTATATATTAAAACGGTAGAAATTTCAGCCAAAAGCGTAATGCAAAAAATCCTGCAAATATAGCATATCAACCCCTTATTCCGAACAAGACATACCTTAAATACGTTTAAGAAGTTGTTAGAAATGAGACACAACGACATCTTTCAATTACGAAACATAACAAGTAGAGCAATGGCAAACTTAGGTGTAAGCTACATGGGCTTGGCCCTTAAGAGTCCTATCGTTATTGGCGCAAGCAACTTGAGCGATAACGTTGACCGATTAATAAAATTAGAGGAAGCGGGTGCGGGTGCAATTGTTTACAAAACGCTTTTTGAAGAGCAAATAGAGCTCGAGAGCCTGGAGCTAGACAACGATTTAGAAGCCTACAACGAACGCCATCCCGAAATGGTGCGCATATTCCCCGAACTTCACCACGCTGGACCTAAAGGTCACCTGCATAAGCTCAAAAAAATTAAGGAAGCCCTTAAGATACCCGTAATAGGCAGCCTCAACTGCATAACA
>CAXYUU010000364.1:0-3979 GCA_964292015.1 uncultured Acetobacteroides sp. | reverse complement strand
TCGAAAGCGAATTTTATGCCTTTTTTAGCACATGGATTTATATGTTTATATCCTTTTTTTTGAGGTTCTATACTCCAGAAAATATCTTCGTTAAAGTTGTGAATGCCTTGGTTATCTAGGTAGTGTTTGATATTGTCTATCATTAATATGCTAAGGTCTATGTGGGTGGCTACTTTTCGTAATGAAAACCCACCATTCCCAACTCTATTTCTTGTTTCATATCTGTGAACGATATCTTTATTTCCCTCAAATAAATTGCTAAAAAACATTTTAAACTGATGTATTTTACTGCTAAGTTCAGAAGAAGAGAGCCATGGTGCTCCGACATAGTCATAGCCCTTTTCTATCCAGTACGATAAATTGTCCGAGAAAATATAGACGTCAGGTTGTAATATCAAAATATACTCTGATTGTTCAAACCGTTTATAAAAATCAGTGGAAAGCAATAGGTGATTGTAGCTGGATATAGATTTGAAAAATGTGTCTTCAAATAACTCTATTCTTGAAAATGGGTACTTTTGTTCAATATCGTAAGTGTTTAAATTCGTTGGCTTTATCATTACAATAGTGTACTGGTCAAGAATTTTAAAGCAACGATTAAGCGAGATTGTTTCGTACTCATTTAAGCTGCTTTTATGAATTGGAATTATAATTTGAAGCGTGCTAGATGGAATCATTGCCTATTAAATTGGGGTTAAACTACTGCAAATATACTTTATTTATGCGTTGAACTAGAATTGAAAAGTCTTACTAATGACGATTTTGAGGATGTGTGAACTAATCTTAACAAGAAGAAGATTAGTAATTGAATCTTCTTCTTTTGTTGTTTATACCGCTACATTAAAATCTCTAAGCGCATCGTTCAGCGACGTTTTAAGGTCGGTTGATGGCTTTCTTTTTCCTATTATTAAGGCACAGGGTACATGGTACTCGCCCGCTGGGAACTTCTTTGGGTAGGTTCCTGGAATAACTACCGACCGAGGGGGGACGTAGCCCTTGTACTCAACGGGTTCGCTTCCCGAAACGTCGATAATCTTGGTCGATCCGGTAATAACCACATTGGCGCCAAGTACTGCCTCTTTACCAATATGGGCACCTTCCACCACAATACAGCGCGACCCAATGAAGCAGCCATCTTCTACGATAACCGGTGCTGCTTGTATCGGTTCTAAAACCCCTCCAAGTCCTACGCCTCCGCTAAGGTGAACGTGCTTGCCTACCTGTGCGCACGAGCCCACCGTAGCCCAAGTGTCTACCATTGTTCCTTCATCAACATATGCGCCGATGTTTACGTACGATGGCATCATAACTACGCCACGGGCTAAGAATGAGCCGTGACGGGCAATTCCGTGAGGAACCACGCGAACCCCGAGCTGCTCGAAATTCTTTTTCAGCGGGATTTTATCGTAAAATTCGAATGGGCCAACCTCTATGGTTTCCATCTGAGCAATGGGGAAGTACATAAGTACGGCCTTTTTCACCCATTGGTTAACAATCCACTCTTCACCGACAGGTTGCGCAACCCTAATTTCTCCTTTGTCGAGATGGTCGATTACGCTAATAATTGCGCTTTTAGTCTCCTCTTCGCGGAGGAGATCTCTGTTGTCCCACGCTTTTTCTACGATCTGTTGTAGCTGTTCAAAAGCCATTATGGTAGTATTTTGTAGTTACTCTTTACTGTGCGCTAATATACTTAATTTGAGATAGCCCCTAAAATGAAGGGAGCTATCTATTCTAAATTGTCACTCTCCGACGATTTGGGCTTCGCGATATAGAAGTCGACGATAACCGGGTAGTGATCCGAAAATTTAATTTTTGGCGAGCGGTACTTGTAGGGGACTATTTTTTTATCCGAAAAGATGAAGTCGATACGCATAGTCGGTAGCAGGCCTTTGTATGTCGAGGTAAATCCATGTCCTGCCTCGCAAAATGAATCGACCAGCTTGCCTTTTACCGTATTGTAGGTGTACGATCCGGGTAGGTCGTTAAAATCGCCGCAAAAAATGATCGGATGAGTAGTTCTGCTAACAACCTTTTTAATGGTGTCTACCTGGTTTGCTCGTTTAATGTATGCTCGTCGAAGCTTGCGCGCTATCGATTTCACATTTTTCATGCTGACATCGTTACGGACAATTCTGCCTCCAAGATTATCTGGATTGTCCACTGCGCTTAGTTTTGCCGATTCCAAGTGGCTGCAGAATACCCTTACGGTATCCCGTCCTAACTTAAGATCTACGTATATAGTGGAGTTGAACGAGTCTTCGCCAAATTCAATCTTTCGCTTTTTTATAATGGGATACTTGCTAAATATGGCCACCCCAAACTTTGCATCTCGCCTGTTTTTCTCTACTGTATAGCTGATGTAGCTGTACGGGTAGCTGCTGAGCTGTTCCTTTACGTTTTTTTCCGATAGCATTTTGGGTATGGTGAAAAACTCCTGGAAGCAGATAATGTCAGCTTCTTTTGCAGCAATGTACTTGAGCATTTCTTTACCCGTAGCCTCTTCTGTTTCGTACTGGCGAAATAGATGTACGTTATAGGTCATCACCCGTACCTTCTTAGCGCCATCGGGTGGCGTAACCTTATCGTTAAAGGCGATGTACTTTGGGATAAGCCACATGCTAAACAGCAAGGCCATGATGGATACAGCTGCTTCTTTCTTCCAAAATAGAATCCACAGGAGCATAAACCCTAGGTTTACAACCACCAGTAGCGGGAACGATAGGCCAAGCAGGGCTATCGGCCAAAAGGTTGCCGGACTAATGTAGCCGGCAATGCTGGCAAAGACAAGCGCTATTGCGGCTGCAAAGTTTACCAGTAGTAGCAGTATGGCGATGAATTTTCTCAACTATTCATATCGTTTTTATACTTAAAGAGCCTTTGCTTTTCTGCTTCGGTTAGGCTGTCCAGTCCTTGTTGCGATATTTTATCTAGGAGTTCGTCGAGCTCCTTGCTATTTTGCTTCTTTTTGGGCTGCATTTGTGGGTTCTTGTAGGCAACCTTTAGGTGCTGTCGTTTAAACGACAGCTTTCTGATCTTATCGAGCAGTACTTGTAGCCATCCCAGAATATCTTTCCCATTTTTACGGTAGGTGTAGCCCCACAACGCTCCGATAAATGCCCCTCCGAGGTGGGCAATGTGCCCTCCTGCATTACCAAATGGTATCTGTATAAGGTCAATTACCAGGTAGGCAAGCGCCAAGTACTTAAGGCGAACATCGCCAATAAACATCAGCCAAATCTTATGGTTTGGCGCAAATGCTGCCGACCCAAAGGTTATTGCCATAATTGCGGCCGATGCGCCCAGTAGTACGGCTCCCTCGTTGTAGAATACCGGAAGGCTATTGTAGGCTAGCAGGTAAAACAGTCCGCCCGAAATACCACCGGCAATGTACATGGCGGTAAGCTTCAGGTTACCGAAGAAATCGACAAATATTACCCCAAACCAGTACAGCACAAGCAGGTTAAACAGCGCATGCAGGAAGTCGAGATGGTAGAACATGTAGGTCAGTATGGCCCACGGATGTTTTACCACCGTGTACGGATCGGACGATAGCGCCAAAACCTTATCGAAAAACAGCGGCGTATGGTTGGTAACCAGGTAGAAGATGGCGTTGTAGACACCTACCACCACAAAAACGGCTATGTTGATGTAGATTCACGCCGCAAGGGCCCCGTCTTTGGTTAGCGATAATCTCAGTCGGTTGTACGTCATTAGTACAGCATGTTATTTTTTTTCCAGTATCGAATAATGATAAAGCCGATAAGCATACCTCCAAGGTGAGCAAAGTGGGCGATGCCCGGTTGTTTGCCGCTAAAGCCAAAGTACACCTCAAGGGCAGCAAATATCATTACCATATACTTGGCCTTAATTGGAATAGGAGGGATCAGCAGAAGGAGCATCATGTTGGGGAAAAGCATCCCAAAGGCAAGTAGAATGCCGAACACTGCACCCGATGCGCCAATGGTAACGCCGCCTT
>CAXYUU010000363.1:0-4001 GCA_964292015.1 uncultured Acetobacteroides sp. | reverse complement strand
GTAGACGACAATATACATAAGGGGAGGAGAGCGTTTGTGCTTTTCTCCCCTTGCTTTTGAATTCAAAAAAAGTGTTCGCTTTTTTTGTCAAACCCTTGCAGATTCCCGAAAATTCTCTACTTTTGCAGCGTCAATCTTTGAAACGCTGACACAATAATACGCCCGGATGGCGGAATTGGTAGACGCGCTAGTTTCAGGGACTAGTGTTAGCAATAGCGTGCAGGTTCGAGTCCTGTTCCGGGTACGTAACAAAGATTGTACAAGCCGAATGGTCAGGTGGTGAAATTGGTATACACGCTACTTTGAGGGGGTAGTGGGCGCAAGCCCGTGTGAGTTCGAGTCTCATTCTGATCACATTTAATAAATTGGTGGCTAGTAATCGTTCGATTACAGTCACCAATTTTGTTTTGTATCAAATTCTTCCGTTTTACGGACAGCTTAAGGAGTTTAGCGTAATACCTTTCGATGTGTTGAGAATTTACTACTTCTCATCTATACGGTTGCTAAAACATTTACCTGTTCCACAGGAATTCTATGTCTCCCCTTTTTCATCTTCCCCTAAAAAGGTTACCCCAACAATTTCGACCAAATATTCGCGGCATGCCTCCCTTTTGTGGCATCGGTCGTACGTCATTAGAAACCTCAAAATAATGGCTGGCAAAAACAACACGCCCCATTTTGGGAAACGATAACTAATCGTTTTGCAAAAAGATAACTGATCGTTTACGAAAAAGATAACTATCGTTTATGGAAAAGATAACTATCGTTTACCCAAAAGATAACTATCGTTTTGGATAGGCGGATAACTTATCATTTTTAGGCAGTTTGACAGGATGGGGTAATTGTCGAGTTTATTGCAATTTGGTAAAGGTATTGCCGCGAAAATTCCTTAGATTTGGGATGCAAAAACCATTAGATATCATTCGAATGAAGAACAAAAAACTCCTGATTATCTTTGGCTCAATTTTAGGTGTGCTGTTTCTGGCAATGCTTATTCTGCCATACCTCTTTAAGCCAACAATTAAGCAAGCTGCCGACAAGTTTGTTGCAGAAAATATTAATGCCGATGTGAACTTTTCTCAGGATGGCTTAAGCGTAGGAATGCTAAGCCACTTCCCCAACTTCTCGCTTGCCATCGAAGATTTGAGCGTTGTAGGCAGGGGCGAGTTTAAGGGCGATACCCTAGTTAGTCTAAAGAAGTTTGAGGTTACCGTAAACATCTTCGCCCTTATCAGCTCGGGACGTATTGAGGTGAATAAAATCATCCTCGACCAGCCCAAGCTCAACGTTATGGTGCTTCCTAACGGTAAGGCCAACTACGACATCTACATGGCCAAGGCCGATTCCACCAAAAAGGCGGATACCACCAAGGCCGAACCGGTAAGGTTCCGGTTAAAGGAGCTCGCGTTGAAAAATGCCGACATCATCTACAGCGATCAAAAGTCGAAGATGTTTGCCAGTGTAAAGAACTTAAGCATTTCGGGTAAGGGCGATTTGGCCGAGAATATCTTCGACCTATCGACCAAGCTAACCGCCGATAAGGCCACCGTTGCCATGGGTGGTGTCGAGTACCTGTCTAACAAGTCGCACGATTTGAACTTTGTGGTGAACATGGATATGAACAACATCAAGTACACCTTTAAGGATAACTCGATAAAGATTAACGACTTTAACTTCGGTTTCGACGGTTGGGTGCAGCTGGCGCAGCAGAATGCCATAAAGATGGACGTTACCTTTAAGGCACTCGACAACTCGTTTAAGGGGCTGCTATCGTTGGTACCCGGGGTTTACACCGAAAGCTTTGGCGATATTAAGGCCGATGGCGAATTCGACTTTAGCGGATACGCCAAGGGAACGATGAAGGATAGCCTGCTTCCTGCATTCGGTATTAAGCTGGTTGCGAAGAATGCGTCGTTTAAGTATCCTAAGGTTCCGGATGCCATTCAGAACATTAACATCGATCTAAATGTCGACAATAAGGATGGGCTTATTCCAAGCACCTCCATCAACCTAAATAAGTTCAGCTTTAAGATTGGGAGCAACCCTTTTGACGGTTACCTAAAAGTTGCCAACCTTAAAACATTCCCTGTTGATGCCAAAATCAACGCCCGCTTAAACCTAGGTGAGCTTACTTCGGCATTCCCTATCGAAGGAATGACCATGAAGGGAATCTTCGACTTAGCGCTTACCGCCAAAGGGGTGTACGACGATAAGACGGGTGCCTTTCCACTGCTTGCTGCCTCGGCTAAGCTAACCAATGGCTTTGTACAAAATACCATGCTCCCAACTCCGCTGGAGAATGTGAACTTTGCCATGACCGCATCGAACACCACTGGTAAAGCGGTAAATACCATCGTTCAGATAGGAAACTTCAACATGATGCTGGCCGGCGAAAAGCTAGTTGCTAGCGGAACTGTTCAAAATATAAAGGATATTGCCTGGAATGTGAAGGTGATTGGTGGGGTCGATCTCGAAAAGATTGCCAAGATTTTTAACCTAAAGGATATGACCCTTAGGGGAAAGGTGAACGCCAACCTAAGTACCGCCGGTAAGCTATCGGATGTTACGGCTAAGCGGTATGCCAACGTAAAGGCATCGGGCGACATGAAGGTGTCGAACTTTTTCTATTCTAGTCCCGATTTTAAGCAGGGGGTAACTATTAGTACGGCTTCGGTGGTATTTAATCCTGCTTCGGTAAACCTCACCAAATTCGAATCGAAGGTTGGTAGCAGCCAAATATCGGCAACTGGGAGCATCTCCAACTACATGGGGTTCCTGTTTAAACCAGATGCCGTACTTGGTGGAAATCTTAACGTGAACATTCCAACCTTTAACGCTAACGAGTGGATGACGCCTGCCGATAAGGAGGCCGTTGCCAAGCAGCAAGCCTCGCAGCCTACCAAAAAGGACTCCAGCGTGGCGGTATCGATGATCCCCAAGAACATCGACTTCGACCTGAAGGCCCATATTGGTAAGTTTACCTACGATAATATTATTGCCGATAACGTGAACGCCCTTGTAAGCATAACCAAGGGTATCATGACCATTAAAGATGCCAACATGAGCATCCTTGGCGGCCAGGTAAACGTGAAGGGCGATTTCGACTCGAACGTAAAGAAGCCGAACTTCGGCTTCGACCTCGTGGTTAAGTCGATATCGATTCCTAAGGCTTTCGAAACGTTCCAAACCGTTCAAAAGTATGCACCCATTTCGCAGTACGTAACGGGTAATATGGATCTTAACTACAAGCTAAAGGGCGATTTAACCAAGGATATGATGCCAAACGTTGCCTCGCTTAATGGAGGTGGTTTAGTAAAGGTGCTTAGCGGAACGCTTAAGGATACCAAGCTAACAGCGCTGGTTGCCCAATTCTCTAAACCAGCAACGGCAAGCGCCATGACCGAGCTTCGCGAAATTAGCATGTCGACAACCTTGAGCGATGGCAAGCTGGCAGTAAAGCCGTTCGACATCTCGCTTCAGGGTCGTAAAACTACGGTAAGCGGCTACACCTCGCTCGATGGCAACATCAACTACAACCTGCTAATGGATGTACCGGCAAATGCCGTTACCAATGCGTTGAACAGTACTTTAAACAAGTACCTGGGTAAGGGTGGTGCAGCCAATAGCGATATGAAGGTGACCCTTGGCGTTACCGGAACCTACAGCAAACCCTCGATAAAGCTGCTTAATGTGGCCAGCGCAAGCGGCAAGCCCATGCAAACCGAGGTAAAGGAAGCTGTTCAGGATAAGGTTAAGCAGGAAGCCACTAAAGAGGTGACCAAGCAGGCCAACAAGCTACTCGACAAGGTTCTTGGAGGTCAGAAGACGACCACCGATACCGCCAAGAAAAACTCGAAGGAGCAGCTTAAGGATGCTGCAAAAAAGACACTTAACGATCTGTTTAAACGCCGATAGGCTAGAGGATACCTACAAAAAAGAGGCGCCCAATCGGGCGCCTCTTTTATTTATGGGGATGACTATTTACCTTCCTGTTTACGAGT
>CAXYUU010000362.1:0-4005 GCA_964292015.1 uncultured Acetobacteroides sp. | reverse complement strand
GGTGAACCTCGTGCTTATTTTCAAGTAAACAGCAGCAAACAGATAAGTCAAAAACCCACACGAACGTATAGAGTATACTTTTTTATCTTAATCTATCAAAGTTCCATTTATGGAGATACTCCTCACCGGATGCCTGCGCGCTGCTACATATGGTGTTGAGGCTACACTTTTCGGCAAAACGTATGATAGGCAAAAGAATCAACCCTAAACCTTTATGGTGATTTTTAGTAGCGAATGCGACTCGGTTATCGACAAACAACCATTCGCACCCTTCTGCTCGCATTGCCAATTGCTCCTCTTCCATTTAAGCTTAGTCTACAAACTTATACCCTACCCCCTTAATCGTCTTAATGTAGTCGTCGCCTATTTTTTCGCGTAGCTTACGGATATGCACGTCGATGGTTCGATCGCCCACAATAACATTATCGCCCCAAATGGTACTAAAGATCTCCTCGCGGGTAAATACCTTTTGCGGCTTGGAGTACAGCAGGGCCAGCAACTCGAATTCCTTTTTGGGAAGATCCATTTCGACACCATCCTTTATTACCAGATAGCGTGACTTATCTATAATGATAGAGGCATCGCTACGGTCGATCACACTACCTGTTCCGGTATGCTCCACACGACGTAATAGCGCCCGAACACGGCTTACCAGCACCTTAGGCTTTACCGGCTTAGAAATGTAATCGTCGGCACCTGCCTCAAATCCGGCAATTTGGGAGTAATCTTCGCCCCTGGCGGTAAGAAAAGCAATAACCGCACCCGATAGCTCTGGATTCTTACGCATCTCCTCACAGGTTTCTATACCGTCCATTTCGGGCATCATCACATCGAGTATTATCAGCTGCGGCCGTACCTCCAACGCCATACGAATAGCCTCGCGCCCGTTGGTTGCCGTATAAACATCGAAACCCTCCCGCTTAAGGTTGTAGCTTACAAATTCGAGAATGTCGTTTTCATCGTCGACCAGAAGTATCTTTTGATGCGTTGCTTCCATATTTCGAGTTTAAGGACTTGTTATTACCTACACAATATTACAATTAGTATATTACCCTAAAGTTAAGAATTAGCTACTATACTTTTACTATCACATGCAATTAAGCCCAATAATAGTAAGCAGTACCATAAACCCAAGAGAAAAAGCATACTCCGAATGTTAATCGTATGTAAGGTTTGTTAAGGTTATGTATGTAAACTGAAATTAGACCAAAAGGTTTAAACCATCACCTAAATTGGGAGTATAACTTTCAATATAAAAGCCTTTACATCAAGTGCAATTTCACCCAACCTCATTTTTAGCTTTATATTTTGCAATAAATAGTGAGTTTCGATACCAATATGTTCGTTAAATTTATAGATTGCGAAAAATTTAATCTAAATCACTATGAACACTACAACAAAGCTAACAGGACAAGATTGCATTGAGAGGGAAACTAAGTACGGAGCACATAATTACCATCCACTACCCGTGGTACTAGAGAAAGGCAAGGGGATTTTCATGTGGGATGTCGATGGCAAAAGATACTTCGACTTCCTTTCGGCCTACTCCGCCGTAAACCAAGGACACTGCCATCCTAAGATTGTTGCCGCAATGGTTGAGCAAGCACAGAAGCTAGCCCTAACCTCTCGTGCCTTCTACAACGATGTGCTTGGCGAATACGAGCAGTACGTAACCAGCTACTTTGGCTACGACAAGGTGCTACCAATGAATACTGGTGCAGAAGCCGATGAAACCGCACTTAAGCTATGCCGTAAGTGGGCCTATATGAAGAAGGGGGTGGCAGAGAATCAGGCAAAAATTATTGTTTGCGACGGTAACTTCCACGGTAGAACCATCACCATTGTGTCAATGTCTAACGATCCCGAATCGTTTGCCGGATTTGGTCCTTTCACTCCTGGATTTATCAAAATTCCGTACAACAACATCGAAGAGCTAGAAAAGGCGCTAAAAGATCCAACCGTAGCTGGCTTCCTTGTTGAGCCTATACAGGGCGAAGCAGGTGTATTTGTACCAGATGCAGGTTACCTTAAAAAGGCATACGACCTTTGTAAAAAGAATAACGTTCTTTTCATGGCCGACGAGGTACAAACCGGAATTGCCCGTACCGGCAAGCTTCTAGCCTGCGATCACGAAGATGTCCGTCCCGACATCCTCATCTTAGGTAAGGCTATCTCCGGTGGGCTAATGCCTGTTTCGTGCGTACTTGCCGACGACGAGATCATGCTATGCATCAAGCCAGGCGAACACGGTTCGACCTTTGGCGGAAACCCAATTGCTGCTAAGGTAGCTATTGCCGCTCTCGAAGTTGTGAAGGACGAAAAGCTTGCCGAAAATGCAGAACGTCTAGGTGAGATCTTCCGTACCGAGATGCGCAAGTTCAACTCGCCAATGGTAGAGCTGGTAAGAGGTAAAGGATTGCTAAATGCAATTGTTATCAACAACGTGAATGGCAAAACGGCATGGGATGTTTGCCTTGCCATGCGCGACAGGGGCGTTTTAGCGAAACCAACTCATGGTAACATTATCCGCTTCGCACCACCATTGGTTATTACCGAAGATGAGCTTAGAGAGGCTATCTCGCTTATTCAGCTAGCCTTTAAAGATATTGAAAAGGGCAAATAGCCACTGTTACAATCGTACTACAACTACAAACTGCTACAAACAAGTCTTTTAATCACCAAAGCTACCCCTGTTCGACGGGGGTAGCTTTACTTTTAGCCCCCCTGTGTAACTGGGAACGATATCGGGTATTTAAAAGAAGTTAAGTTTTAATCAGATTCTAATGTAACGTTTGCAAAAGTTGCGCGTCTTAATTGCTAGATTTGAACATTAAATTAACCATCCAAACAAAAAACTAAAGGATGAAAAACAAGTATCTACTACTAGCTATAGCACTGGCCCCTTCGGCGGTTGCACTTGCTGGTACTAAGCCGGAAGCCAAAAGCAAGGCTTTAGATGTAGCTGAAATGAATAAAAAAGTACGCCCAGGAGTTAACTTCGTTGAGTACGCTGGTGGCGAATGGTTGAAAAATTTGAATATACCCGATGATAAAACATCGTACGGCTTATTCGATATTCTTCGCGAGAATAGCATTAAGGATGTTCAAAATATCCTACTAGAGGCTGCGGCCACCACCAATGCGCCAAAGGGAAGTGCCGCTCAAAAGATTGGCGACTTCTACGCATCGGGAATGGATAGCACCCGCATTAACGAGCTGGGCGCCGCTCCTATTAAAAAGTACATTAGCCAATTTAGCCAGATCCAAAACACCAACGATTTAGCGGTGGCCTTAATCCAGCTACACCTACATGGTATTAGCCCGCTATTTGGATCGGGTATTGAGCAGGACTTTAAGAATAGCCGCATCTACAAAATGTACCTCGCCGAATCGGGAATCGGTATGTCTGACAGAGATTACTACGTAAAGGATACGCCTAAAAACAAGGAGTTACAAGCGGCCTACAAGGCGTTTATCAAGAAAAACTTCATCCTTTTGGGCTATACCGAAGCGCAAGCAAACGATGCGGTAACCAACATCTACAACCTGGAGTACAGCCTTGCCGTTGCGTCGAACTCTCGCTTAGAGAATCGCAATACCGTTGCCATGTACAACCCCATTGCCACTCCAGAGCTAAGCAAAAAGTATGGTGCATTCCCTTGGAATCAGTACTTTGCCGGTTTAGGCTTAAACCTATCCAACGACGAGGTTATTGTTATGCAGCCAAAATTCTTTGCTGCAGTAGATAGCCTCCTAAAAGTTACCCCTATCCAAACATGGAGAGAGTACCTTACTTGGACTACAACCCGCAGCGTTTCGTCGACTCTTAGCAGCGATTTCGTAAACGCCAGCTTCGAATTTTACGGTAAAACCCTATCGGGACAAAAAACAATTTCGCCACGATGGAAGCGCGTTTCGAACGAGGTTGATGGCGACCTTGGTGAGGCTATTGGACAGCTATACGTTCAAAAGCATTTCCCACCACAGGCCAAACAACGCATGATT
>CAXYUU010000361.1:0-4009 GCA_964292015.1 uncultured Acetobacteroides sp. | reverse complement strand
GCATTTTTTCGATAGCATGGCTAGCCATGCTATGCCTTCTTTCCACCTCAAGTATTTCGCTGCCTGAATCAGCAAGCCTATTTGCTTCTGAAAGAACAACAACGCAATTAGCAGACCCCTATTCCGCCTCGGCTTTCGAGCAAGGCAACCTAACATCTGTCACGTTACTGATAGATATCATAGCAGAACCATCGGGTAAAAAACGAAGTAAAGGGGATTGCAGCGACTATACTATTATCAACTCCCCAAGTGCCAATTCTACCCCCTACATAACCTCCTTCTCAATTTCAAGAGCAGTAAAGGCAGATCATCACGGGATTTCCAGCATATCTCTAGCAGCTAATCTTCGAATTTAGCAGCTTGCCTACACCTGCTATTTACCAACTGAGTATCCATTTCTAATCAAGATAAGATGTTACATATATTTGGCATAATTGGCATAATGATGGCAATTTCGTTTGCTGTTGCCATGTCGGTTGCCTTCATCATCAAAAAGACAACAGACATAATTGAAAACATGAACACTGCGATCAGCAAACCCGACGAGGTTAAGCGAGCACGCAGAATTAGTAAGCTGTCGAAAAAGGAAAGATTACGTTCGGGAAAAGCTTACGAAAAGAAAAGCCGAATTGAGGTGATAAACCACTACTATGGCGATAACAGACTAGACAGTGCCGATTCTCAAAAGGAATTGCTAAATCACTACTATCCCCAAAATTAGACTCTACTAAAATGGATGGTTTAAACTTAGCTTCACTCTTTCCCGGTATAGGATCTTTTTTTACGTCACCTGCAATTATTTCAATTGCCCGTATCATACTTATTGGACTAGGCCTAACGGTAATCTACCTAGGACGTAAAAATATTCTTGAGCCTCTAGTAATGATCCCCATGGGACTTGGCATGATTGCCATTAACACCGGAATGTTGTACATGCCCGACGGTAGCATTGGCAACCTCTTTCTCGACCCAATGCTCTCGGATACTAACGAGCTGATGAATGTAATGCAGATAGACTTCCTGCAACCCATATACACGCTCACCTTTAGCAACGGACTTATTGCCTGTTTCATCTTTATGGGCATCGGAGCATTACTCGATATTGGCTATCTACTCCAACGACCCTACACCTCCATGTTTTTAGCCCTTTGTGGCGAGTTAGGAACCTTCCTGACCATTCCTATTGCACATTCCATGGGTTTAACGCTAAACGAAAGTGCCTCCATCGCTATGGTTGGTGGTGCCGACGGGCCGATGGTGCTTTTCACCTCGCTCCCACTAGAAAAACATCTTTTCGTACCAATAACTGTTGTGGCCTACCTATACTTAGGGCTTACCTATGGAGGCTACCCCTACCTTGTAAAGTTGCTGGTACCACAACGCCTACGCGCTATTAAAATTAAAAAGGATAGCCGAAAAATAAAGAACTACAGCTCAACCACAAAAATGACCCTTGCTGTAGTGATGTGCCTCATACTATGCCTTCTATTCCCCGTTGCTGCTCCTCTATTCTTCTCCCTTTTTATGGGGATTGTCATTAGGGAATCAGGATTAAAGCACTTCCAAGATTTTATTACCAACACCCTACTGTACGGATCAACCTTCCTTTTAGGAATGCTGCTCGGCGTTCTGTGTGATGCAAAACTTTTAACCGACCCTATTGTATTTAAGCTGTTGGTACTAGGTATTATTGCCCTGCTTATCTCGGGCATTGGTGGAATTATGGGTGGCTACATCCTTTACTTCATAAAGAAGGGAAACTATAATCCGGTAATTGGAATTGCAGCAGTTAGCTGTGTTCCTACCACTGCCAAGGTGGCACAAAAGATTGTCACCAAAGAAAACCCACAATCAGTAATCTTAGCGGAAGCAATTGGAGCTAACATTTCGGGGGTTATTACCACCGCAATCATAGCTGGTATTTATATCACCCTGATTCCGCATTTAAAATAGTCGTTCACTGGAATAAGCACGAGCCCCAACCTAAATCTGCAGAAATGCAGCGAAGGCTGGGGCTCATTTTTTATATCACAAATCAAGATTATAGCATCATTCATCGCTACAATCCTTACACTTTATAGTACCATCCATTTTAAATATGGGCAAACTTTCGGCCCAAGCCTTTTCTAGTGTTTCCTTAAAGAGCGATTGCGGCTGCGCTCCCGAAATGGCGTACTTCCTATCAAAAACAAAAAATGGCACACCTTGAACACCCATCTGAACAGCTTCCGCCATCTCTGACCGCACCTCTTCGGCAAACAGCTCGCCACTAAGCATTAGCCATATAGCGTTTATTTCAAGACCAACCTCTGCACCTATACTTACAAGCACATTAAAATCGTTCAAATCTTTTCCTTCGGTAAAGTATGCCGCAAAAAGAAGTTCTTCTACCTCATTCTGCTTACTATAACTCTTAGCAAGATGCGATAGCCTATGGGCATTAAACGAGTTACAAATAATCGCATCATCCAATTTGAAATGAATTCCGCTATCCTTTGCCAGTTGAGTAACACGATTGTAAACACGCTTTGCCTCCTCCTCCGATATCTGCTTACGTTCGGCAAGATTAGCAATAACACTTTTACCAGGCTCAGGCTGAGTATTGGGCGCCAGCTGGTAGCTTTTCCATTCCACCTTCACCCTATCTGCATGAGCAAACTCCTTCAGGGCTGCTTCCAACTTCCGTTTGCCGATATAGCAGTATGGACAAACTATATCCGACCAAATTTCAATTTTCATCACACTGTTTTTTTTACTACAACAACAACGATAGCAAAATGGTAGGCTACCTAATCAATATTTAATTGATTTTATACCTTTAAGAAAATTTTGCGAATGGAAAATCTGGTAGAGTTTGGCTATCTGGGATTATTTATCGCCTGCTTTCTGGCAGCCACCATTATTCCACTTAGTTCAGAGGTCGTTTTTATTGGCCTACTCGTTGCTGGGGCTAATCCTATTGTGGCTACCATTATTGCCACAGTTGGCAACACGCTAGGAGGAATGACAGGCTACCTGCTAGGTTACCTCGGAAAGTGGGAATGGCTCGAAAAATACTTTCGGGTTAAGGAGGAGAATCTCGAAAAATGCAGTAAAATGGTAAATCGCTATGGTTCTTCAATGGCATTTTTTTCGTGGCTTCCGTTTATCGGCGATTTCATTCCTATAGTACTCGGATTAATGAGAACTTCTCGCTACAAGGTGCTACTTTTTATGACGATTGGTAAGCTTACCCGCTACACATTATGGGCGTATATCACCATTAACGGAATCAAACTTTTTAGCTAAATAAATACAGAAATCATGGATCAGGTTTATAGTTTGGAGATGCAGGTACGCGACTACGAGTGCGACATTCAGGGAATCGTAAACAATGCGGTTTACCAGAACTACCTCGAACATTGCCGTCACCAATTTCTAAACGAGATAGGACTTAACTTTGCTCAGCTACATGAAGATGGGATAGATGCCGTTGTTATTCGAGTTGAGATGGACTACAAGCAGTCGCTTCGTCCAGACGATTGCTTTACGGCTAAACTCACCATGCACAAGGAAGGAAACCTACGCTTTGTTTTCGATCAGGAGATTGTAAAAAAAGACGATGGGAAAACGGTAATAAAAGCGAAGGTGTTTGGCGTGCTCACCAAAAATGGGAGACCAATTGCACCTCACGTTTTAGAGGCGGCGCTTCAGGCAAAAGGATACACATTCGAACAAAAGTAGAAGGGAGCACTGGCTCCCAGTATTAGCGGCTATACGTCATAAATCTGTCCGTTTTCATACATCAAGATGATACGGTTCAGGTTTTTGTCTTCTCCATTCTCGTCGAAGCATGACTTCAAGTTCGAGCCAAACAGCCTTGCCAGCGACTGCCAAACAAATGCTGAAAAAGTTCCTCTCAACTCCTTTACAATACTATACGATGTTCTCCCGGTTTCACGATCAATCAGTTTCAACAGAAGTTTTCCCTGCGAAATGGAGAGTTTTTTCAGTGGCTCCTCAAAATCAC
>CAXYUU010000360.1:0-4027 GCA_964292015.1 uncultured Acetobacteroides sp. | reverse complement strand
TGTTCTTGTAGGTTTATCAAATATTGGTTCTGTATCTGGGGTCGAAAAAATAAATGGTGTTAATGTTCCTGCTGATGGTAAATTAACCTATAGAGGCATTGATATTAAAGATTTGGCCGCAGGGTATCTTGCTGAAAAAAGACGAGGATTTGAAGAGACGGCTTACCTGCTTCTTTTTGGAAAACAACCCATTAAAGAAGAATTGGATAAGTTTTCTGAGTATCTAAAGGATCAGCGAAAGTTACCTGAATATTTTACCAAGGATATTATTTTATCGTTTAGGGGTAAAGATATCATGAACATGTTGGCTCGCTCTGTATTGGCACTGTATACTACTGATGATAATGCAGATGATATTAGTACGGAAAATGTACTACGTCAGTCTATTAGTTTAATCGCCAAGTTTCCAGTGATAATTGCTCATGCCTTTCATGGTATGCGTTATCATTACATGAATAAGTCTTTGGTTATTAGACATCCTTATCCTGATTTGAGTCATGCTGAGAATTTTTTGTACATGCTTAAGGGGGCTAATAGGTACACTCCTCTGGAAGTTGAAATACTAGATCTTGCACTTGTTTTGCATGCGGAACACGAGGGGGGGAACAACTCTTCGTTTACAGTGCACGTGGTATCTTCATCACAAACCGATACTTATTCTGCTATTGCCGCTGCTATTGGCTCGCTTAAAGGACCTTTACATGGTGGCGCAAATAGCGAAGTAATGGCTATGATGGATAATATTAAGCGCAATGTAAAGGATTGGAATAGCGAAACAGAGATCGAAGGGTATCTCGCAAAAATTCTTCGCAAAGAAGCGTACGATAGATCAGGTAAGATTTATGGTATGGGACATGCTGTTTACACGCTTTCTGACCCTCGTGCTGTAGTCCTTAAGAAGAAGGCTCGCGAAGTGGCTATCGAGAAGAATAGACTCGAAGAGTTTAATCTTTATGATGCAATGGAGCGTCTTGCTCCAAAGGTATTTGCTGAAATTAAGGGTGAAAAGGTAATATCTCCAAATGTTGATTTTTACTCTGGTTTTGTTTACTGCATGCTCGATATTCCTGTACAGGTTTACACTCCAATGTTTGCGATGGCGCGTATTGCAGGTTGGTGTGCTCATCGCCTCGAAGAACTCGTTAGTGCAAAACGGATAATTCGCCCTGCTTACAAAACACTTGCGGAGGAGACTTCCTACATTCCTTTAAATGAAAGAACGTAACAATAATGTAGCTACGTGGGGCTTAAATACTACGTGTTTTTTTTATAAAATGTTTAATACTATTTTTAATGGGAAAGATAAAAATGATAACGCCTCTAGTAGAGATGGATGGCGATGAAATGACCCGTGTACTTTGGCCGCAAATAAAGGAGAAGTTGATTCTTCCTTTTGTCGAGTTAAAGGTTGAATACTACGATTTGGGAATAGAAAATCGTGATAAAACGAACGATCAGGTTACGGTCGATGCCGCAAATGCCATTATTAAGTATGGAGTAGGGGTGAAGAATGCAACCATTACACCAAATGCTGAGCGTGTTGTTGAGTACAAGCTTAAGAAGCAGTGGAAATCCCCCAATGGGACTATACGTGCGATGCTGGATGGAACAGTTTTCCGCAAGCCAATTCTTGTGAAAAATGTTCAGCCATCGGTTCGTTCATGGGTTAAGCCAATTGTTGTAGGTCGTCACGCTTATGGCGATGTTTATAGGAATTCCGAAATGTATGTAGATGCAGCAGGTAAAGCCGAACTTGTATTTACGGATAAAAACGGAAATGAGCGTCGTGAACTTATCCATGAGTTTAGTAGTCCTGGCGTTATTCAGGGTATGCACAATACCGATGAGTCGATTGCCAGTTTTGCTCGCTCGTGTTTTGAGTATTCTCTTGATCAAAAAATTGATTGTTGGTTTGCCACAAAGGATACCATTTCGAAGATTTACGACCAGAGGTTTAAAAATATTTTCGAAGGAATTTTCGAAAAGGAGTATAAGGTAAAGTTCGAAACTGCTGGAGTTGCATTTTTCTATACGCTTATAGATGATGTTGTTGCTCGTATTATGAAGCATGAAGGAGGAATTCTTTGGGCTTGTAAAAATTACGATGGCGATGTTATGAGCGATATGGTTGCGTCTTCATTTGGTTCGCTTGCTATGATGACATCTGTATTGGTTTCTCCCAAAGGCTATTTTGAGTACGAAGCGGCTCATGGAACGGTTCAACGTCACTACTATAAGCATTTGAAAGGTGAGAAAACATCTACTAATGCTGTTGCACTGATTTTTGCATGGACTGGTGCTCTTGCTAAAAGAGGCGAAATAGATGGTATTAGTGAACTTGTTGATTTTGCTAAAAAACTTGAAAATACGATTATTCAAACAATTGAAGAAGGTGTTATGACTGGTGATTTAGCCGCGTTAAGTAATCCTCCTGCTAAAAAAGTTGTTTATTCTTCTGAGTTTCTCGACGAATTAGCATCACGCATGATGTAAGTGCTTTAATCTTAAAAATGTTAATAAAAAGGCCTCGCACGAGGCCTTTTTTTGACATTTTAAAAATATAAATGGAATAGAATAGTGAATGAGTTTTGAGCCCTCTCTTTTATTATGTACCTTCAATTCAGATTTATATTGGTATGAAATGTAGCGTAATACAGCATGCAGGACAATTGGAGCATGCTAACCTTCTTGGTAAAACTGTTGTTGTAATTGATGTATTTAGAGCCACTAGTGTTATGGTAGAAGGTCTTTTTAATGAAGGGCTTGCATTTATCCCTGTAAAAACCATCGAGGAGGCAAAATTCCTAAAAAGTAAGAACTCGTCTATTGTTTTAGGTGGAGAACGAAATGGAGTGAAAATCGATGGCTTTGAATTAGATAACTCACCATTAAGCTATACAATAGAAGCAGTAGCCGGCAAGGAAATAGTTCTAACAACGACTAATGGTACTAGAGCACTTGCTGGAACAGTCGGTGCCGATGCTGTATATTTGGGGGCGTACTTAAATATATCTGCTGTTGCTCGAAAGGTGGTGGATGTGACGGAATTGGTATTGGTGTGTAGCGGGTCGAATGATGCTGTTTCTCTTGAAGATTCTGTCTGTGCTGGAGCCATTCTTTATCACCTCGAGTTGCTTACTTCTGTTGAATGGACTGACGATGCCTTCATGTTAAAATCACTCTATCTTTATACTGCACCCAAACTCAAAGATTACCTTTCTTCCGGTAGCCATTTTAAGGATCTTGAGGAAAAAGGCTTTTCAATGGATTTGGATTTTTGTCTTCAGTTTAATAAGCGTCCTGTTGTTCCATATTATGATGGAACAGCAGTAAGGCTTTAGTATTATTCAAATTCTCTAGTTGCTTTCGCAAAGAGATCATTTACTGCATTTTGATAGTTTGAAACTGAGCCCGCTCTTGTTACCTTTTTAACAAATTGTTTCAAATCGGGTTGGAAAATATCCTCAAAGTAGTCCCAGTATGGCTTCATTTTATTCAAGAGATGGCTTGGACCACTTAACGATGTTGAAAATTCATCGAAAAGCAGATTGTGAACTTGTTTTATAGCCAATGCTATCTCTTTTCTGCTAGGTTCAACTTCTTCTGCAATCGATTTAAAAATAATCGGATTTGATATTGCGCCTCTGCCAATCATCCATGAATCTACAAATGGAAATTGTACTTTTAACTTTACGAGGTCGGCTGGCGTGTGGATGTCTCCACTGTAGCCAATCGGAGCTTTTATCATTTTAGCGTATCGTTCAAATGCAATTAAATCAACTTCTCCCTTGTATTGTTGTTTGCCATTTCGGGGATGGATAATTACTTCTTCTAAATCATACTTATTTAGTATTGGAATAATTGTTTCTAATTCATCGTTACTAGTCCATCCCAGCCTGATTTTTAGAGATATTCTAATTCCGACCATAAGGGCGGCTTCTAGAATGTTGTTAATTTTTTCAGGGAATGGTATAAGTCCACTTCCCATTTGCTTATTTGCAACTGGAGGGAAGGGGCATCCCATGTT
>CAXYUU010000359.1:0-4031 GCA_964292015.1 uncultured Acetobacteroides sp. | reverse complement strand
ACACCACCCATACCCTGACTGCCAAATAGAAAGATAAAGATGTCCATCAAAAAGCCAAAAACGTAGGCAATACCCATGATCACCATCGTATTAGTCTCCTTCTCCATGCCAGCTTCATCGAGCTTTATGGTATTGAGGTTAACCGACGACTTAATCTTCTTGAGCATCTCATCGAGGTTTTGGATATTAAAGGTGCGCATCTTCTCCTCCTTAATTAAGTCTTCCATATTTGACTCAATCTTGCTGCTCATTTCGATGCTAATATCCTCATTTGAGTAGATGGTTGCATCCTTCGGATTATTGATAATACCCGTATTGATAACCAGAATAGCATCAATCCCTTTTTCCTTCATTGCCGACTTGTAGCCTGCAAAATCTTTTTCGGTAATGTATTCGTACGAAACAGACTCATTACCTTGCAGCTTATTAACAAACATTTTAGTCTTATCAACCACCGCAATTTTTTTCTTAGATGTATCACCCATAGACGCAAGCATCCCCGGTACAATCATCATAGCCCCCATAAGAATTGGGGTAAGTAGGGTCATTATAATGAAGCTCCTTTTCCTAACTCTTGTAAGAAATTCGCGCCTAATTATCAGTAAGGTTTTATTCATCGCTGTATATTTTATTCGGTATAGTGTGCTGCTTTAAGCATTGAATCATCCCCTTGAACTACTTTAATAAAAATATCGTTCATGCTAGGAATAATCTTCTGAAAGTTAACCACCTCAACATAGGGAACTACTGCTGCTATAAGCGGATTCCCTAACTGGTCGGGCTGTAGCTTCACCCTAACCTTCGAAAGCCCCTTCTCAAACGTTTCATCTACGATATGGTAACCATTATGGAGTACATTTGCTAGCACACCGGGCTCTCCAATATAGTCTATCTGGTAAATATTGTCGCCGTAGCTATGACGTATCTCGTCGATATTACCACTTAGCACATTTCGCGACTGGTTAATTAGGGTAATATTATCGCAAAGCTCCTCAACCGACGACATATTGTGAGTTGAAAAAATAATGGTATGCCCCTTTTTCTTAAACTCTAGAATTTCCTCTTTAAGTAGGTTCGCATTTATTGGATCGAACCCGCTAAATGGCTCATCAAAAATCATGAGTTCGGGCTCATGAAGAATAGTAATAATAAACTGAACCTTTTGAGCCATGCCTTTTGACAGCTCCTCTACCTTTTTATTCCACCAAGCTTGTATTTCGAACTTAGAAAACCAATACTTCAAGCGTTTAAGCGCCTCGGAGTGCGATAACCCTTTAAGCTGGGCAAAATACATTGCCTGTTCGCCAACCTTCATCTTCTTGTACAAGCCACGTTCTTCAGGTAAATAGCCAATGTACTGCACATCATCCATCTTCATTTCTTTGCCCTTAAAGTAAATGGTACCGCTGTCAGGCATTGTAATTTGGTTGATGATTCGAATCAAGGTTGTTTTCCCTGCGCCATTTGGTCCTAGTAGCCCATATATTTTCCCCTCTGGTATAGAAAGGCTAACGCTATCTAAGGCAAGATGGTTGGCGTACTTTTTTACAACACTTTCCGCTCTAAATATTTCCATATTAAATCTATTATTAGCTCGCCCAAATTTAGTAATTTTTATATCATAGAGTAGTTTGAAGGCTGTCGCATATAAAAAAAGGCACCTCGTTGGTGCCTTTTTTTACGATTGGCAATTATTGTCTGCCAAACATTCCTTTAATTCGATCGAAAAAGTTCATATCCGACTTATCTGGCTTTGGTTCGAAGCTACCAGAGTCGCGCATTTTTTCAATTTGCTCCTTTTCGGCTGCCGATATATTTTTAGGAACCCATACGCTAACATATACCAAAAGGTCACCTCTTCCGTAACCATCAACATCAGGCAAGCCCTTCCCTTTTAGGCGAAAAACTCTTCCTGGCTGAGTGCCTGGTTCAATTTTAATACGAGCCTTACCATCGATAGTCGGAATTTCAGACGATCCTCCAAGTACCGCTTCTGGAAAACCTAAAAATAAGGTATATACCAAATCGTTACCATCACGAATAAGCTCATCGTGTGCTTCCTCTTCAATAACAACCAACAAATCTCCATTAACGCCGCCACCTTGAGGTGCATTACCTTTTCCAGAAACGTTAAGCTGCATCCCCTCAGAAACACCTGCGGGAATATGGAATGACACAACCTCCGAATCGTTAACAACACCAGATCCTGAACAGTTTGAGCAATGCTTCGTAATAGATTTACCCGCACCACGACATGTTGGACAGGCATTTTGAGTTTGAACCCTACCAAATATTGAGTTAGCAACACCAATAACAGTACCAGATCCGTGGCAGGTATTACAAGTAGTAAAAGCTGTTCCATTTTCGGCACCAGTTCCACTACACGAATTACACTTAACCTGCTTATTTATTTTTAGTTTCTTGTCGGCACCATGAGCAATTTCATGAAGGTTCAAACGAACCTTTACACGAATATCGCCACCGCGGTTAGTTCTACGCCCTTGACTTCGTCCAAAACCGCCAAATCCACCAAAGTGACCTCCAAAAATGTCGCCAAATTGAGAGAATATATCGTCCATAGACATACCTCCACCACCAAAACCACCAAAACCTCCACCTGCATCAGAAGCACCGCCAACACCAGCATGACCATACTGGTCATATCTAGCACGCTTATTATCATCGCTAAGAATGCCAAAAGCCTCGGCTGCTTCTTTAAACTTCTCTTCTGCTTCCTTGTTGTCCGGATTCTTATCTGGGTGATACTTAATGGCCATCTTGCGATAAGCCTTTTTCAGCTCCTCTTGGGTGGCATTACGGGTGACCCCTAATATCTCGTAGTAATCTCTTTTTGCCATTGTTTTTGACGCTTATTTTTTAAATTATTCGCCAACTACAACTTTGGCATATCGTATCACCTTACCATTAAGCAGATACCCCTTTTGGATTACGTCAATAACTGCTCCTTTTTGTTCTGGAGTTGGTGCAGGAAACTTAGTTATTGCCTCTTCAAAATCAGTATCAAAAGGCTCACCAATTCGGTTAACAACGGTTACCCCTTTCGACTTTAACATCACCATAAACTTATCGTAGATAAGCGTCACTCCATCAAAACCAGCGGTATCACTAAGCTTTTCGAGTGCTAACATCGCTCTTTCAAAGTCGTCGACAACTGTAAGAATATCTTTAACCATACCCTCTCCAGCCGTTCTTACCAACTCCTCACGCTCTTTTAATGTACGTCTACGGTAATTGTCATATTCGGCAGTTAGACGAATATACTTATCCTTCCACTCTGCAATTTTCTCATTCAACTCATCAACTCCACCAGTAATAGTGCCAGTTGCATCTACGTCTTGTTGAAAAGGTTGATCCTCTGCATTTGCATTTTCGCCCTCTTGACTTGCAGCCAAATTCTCTTCAACATTTACATTCACCTCTTCGTGAATTTGATTTTCAGTATTTTCTACAGTTTTATGCTTCGACTTGGTCATCTTGGTTGAATTTATTTTTCACAACAGTACCACTACATAGCAAATTACTTGCCATTAAAGATTAATGACAGAATGTCGCAAATCAACATGCAATAGTAATGCGAAGTGCTACAGGCTTCGCGAGATATTTGCGCCAAGAGCGTTTAATCTCAAATCGATATTCTGATAGCCCCTATCTATTTGATCGATATTATGAATAACACTTGTACCTTCGGCCGAAAGTGCGGCAATTAACAGAGCAACTCCTGCACGAATATCCGGAGAGCTCATAGTTGTAGCACGAAGTTTAACCTTATTGTCATGACCGATAACAGTTGCGCGGTGTGGATCACAAAGAATAATTTGCGCCCCCATATCTATAAGCTTATCGACAAAGAAGAGACGGCTTTCAAACATTTTCTGATGAATCAGCACGCTCCCTTTAGCCTGAGTGGCAACTACAAGAAAAATGCTCAGCAAATCGGGTGTAAGTCCAGGCCAAGGTGCATCGGCAATGGTAAGAATAGACCCATCAATAAAAGTATCTATTTCATAATG
>CAXYUU010000358.1:0-4034 GCA_964292015.1 uncultured Acetobacteroides sp. | reverse complement strand
ACGACTGTATATTGCCTTCATAAACTTAGGGTTGAACTTAATTGCCTGACTTAGGTCGGCAATAGAGCTTTTAAAGCTGTTTTGGTAAAGGTACTCCATTCCACGACTGAAGTAAACTTCGCTGTACTTTGGGTTCAGCTTAATAGCCTTAGAGTAGCTTTCCATTGCCTTCGAAAGGCTTTTAGAGTTGGAGTAGGCAAGACCTAGCTCGTAGTACACCTGGGCATCGGTACCACTTATTTGAGCAGCCTTGGCAAGATCGGCAATAGCCCCCTTGTAGTCCTTCAGGCTATTCTTAAATAGGCCGCGCTGCTTATACGCCTCAAAGCTCTCCTTTCCACTTCCGAGGAACTTGTCGTAATCGCCAACGGCACCTTTAAAATCGTTGATATTGATAAGGGAGTTGGCACGACTGTAGTATGCTTCCAGATTGGTGCCATCGAGCTGAATCGACTTGGTGTAGTCGGCAATAGAGCCGTTGTAGTCGTGCTTGGTGGCCTTGATTAAACCCCTATTAAAAAATGCTTTCGAGTTAAGCGAGTCGAGTGCTATTGCCTTTGTTACGCTGGTAAGCGCCTCGTCAATTTTTCCTAACCTGCGCTGTGCGCCACCGTAGTTTGCCCAGTAGGCAGCAACGGCATCGTCTTTATCGGTAGCCTTGGCAAAGTCGGCAGCGGCATCGCCATCCTTCTTAAGTGCTTCGAAGGCCAAACCACGAGCGTTGTAGTACTGAGCCTTCCCGCTCCACGATATGGCCGAGCTGTACCCTTCAATAGCCATCTCGTACTGTTTAAGCTTAAAAAGGGCTTCGGCTTTCTCGAACTTGCTTTCTGCAATTCGTGGCTTCACAACTAGAATGGCAATAAGGAGTAGTACCACCACCCCAATTCCAACAAGAATTTTCTTCATCTTTGGTAGCTATCTAAAGTTTTCGGTTTATTCGGTAAACATTAATGCTCAAAGTAAATATATTCCGCTGATAGATAAAAGCTATTAGAGGTACAATTCTCCTTTTTAACAGCATCTAAACCGAAAGAAACGCGCCGCCCTTAGTGTTTTGGAGGTGCTCGTGCTTAACAAATCTTTTAATGAGCAAAATATCTAGTAGGCTAAATATCAGAATCCCTAAGGATACGAAGATGATGGTTTCCTGGGTAAGCACCTTGTCGAGGCCAACAACCTGTAGTATCAAGCTAATCTGCCTGTAAACCGGTTCGAGGCTAACGGTAAGGGCAAGGAGGGGAAACAGAACCGCCATCCATACAATTACGGTTGGTATTTCGACCTGTTGCTCCTTCTTAATTTGAGCCTTTGCCAGCTCCTTTATCACCTTGCTGGTAAAGTTGGATGAGGGTTGCTCTATTCCGCTGGCAAGTATATCGCGTAAAAATTTATCGTCGTTCATCATGGCTAAAGAAGCGTTTTTGTTTCGTTATGTAGCAGCTTTTCGAGCTCTTCGTGGAGCTTCTTCCGTGCCCGGTACAGCTTCACCTTTACGTTCGATTCGGTATACCCCGTAATCTGCGAAATCTCCTCCATCGATTTTCCATCGTAGTAGAAGAGGATGAGCAGGAGGCTGTCGTCGCTGCTGAGCTGCTGCATGGCTAAATTGAGGAATCGTTTCCGGTCGTCCTGCTCCAAATCGCTAAAAGCCCTAGCCTGCTGCTCGAACGACACCGTGGCCACGGTCTCCTGCTGGTACTCCAGCTCGCGCTTCTTCTCGCGCGTTCGCGAAATAGCCGTATTGTAGGTAATACGGTAAAGCCACGACGAAAAGCTGCTATCCATCCGAAAAAGGCTAATCTTGGTGAATGCCTTTACGAAGGATGCCTGCGCCACCTCTTCGGCCTCGTCCCTATCCTTTAGCACCTTATAGGCAATAGTATAAACCATTCCCTTGTAGCGGTCGATTAGCTCAGCCACCGCAGGGGAGTAGTTCTCCTTTGCCCGTTGTACTAAAAGTAGATCAGAAGTCGCTTCCAGGCTGGTTACGCTCATTTTTCGTATAGATAAGGTAGAATATAACCAGTCCTAATCCCCCAAATAGCAGTATAAACGCAAAGTAGGCCGCTACCGGATTTATCGCCGTTGTTGCCGATACGATGGCCGCCACAATTAATCCCACAGCCACTCCAATCAAAAACAGCCCGTTTTTAAGCGCGCCATACTTCGATATCTTACGGCTTTGAAAGATCTCTTCGGGGGTAGCTCCCTTTTCAATAAGCGCCATTCGTTCTCTATTACGCGTCATTATCGCGAAATAGATAATACCGAAGGCTAAAGCATTTCCGAATACTATCCCAAATATTGGGACCAGCATTGCTAAAGAACCTGCATCCATGATTATAATTTTTGGTTGTTTACCCGATAGACGCACGGCGACCAATTCGGTTACAACTTTATGTGTTAATTCGACCGCTAATTTACAGCAAAACTTGCCCTAATGCACACTGTTGCCTCGCAAAGTTGTATGGGGATGGCTATCTTTGCTTTTGAAAAAGAAGCTAGACTGAAGTAGACGAAGGCTTTCAAGGAAGTTAATCGGAAGTTATACTGAAGTTAAACAGAAGAGGGTTAAGCGAGGTAGGTGAGAAGTTTTGAAGTTAAAGAAGATAATTTCTTTCTACCTACAACGAATAATTGAAGCACTATCCCCCGACGGCGGGGGTAGACATTAAACGCGGTTATAACACGAGCAACTTTAAGAAGTTAAAGAATAGGCGTTACCACACAGCACAGGACTAAAACTTAATGTCTAGCCTCTAAAATCTTGATACAAAAAAAAACCATGTGGGATAAGCTTATAAGCGGCATACGCACCGGAAAGGAAACCAGTACCAGCACCACCACGCCAACCATAGGGCGTTCGCACTTTCAGCGCGACTACGATCGGCTTATCTTTTCGTCGGCATTTCGTCGGATGCAGAATAAGACGCAGGTATTTCCGCTACCCGGCGCGGTATTCGTGCACAACCGTCTGACGCACTCGTTGGAGGTAGCCTCGGTAGGTCGTACACTTGGCTCGCTGGTTGCCGACGAGCTGCTCACCCTCCACCCCAACATGCCCCAGCTGGCCGAGATACCGCATATTGTTGCTGCGGCCTGTCTGGCGCACGATATGGGCAACCCCCCATTTGGCCATGCGGGCGAAACCATCATATCAGGATACTTTAGGGATAACTGCGAGCAGCTCTACAATCAGGAGAAGCTAACCAAGGGCGAGTGGAACGACCTCATCTACTTCGATGGGAACGCCAATGCGCTACGCCTGCTCACCGCTCAGCTCAACGGCCGAAGGGCGGGCGGCTTTGGCCTGAGCTACTCCACGCTGGCCTCCATTATTAAGTACCCCTACGAATCGACACTGGCCACCAAGAATAAGTTCGGCTTCTTCCAATCCGAAAAGGAGCTGGCACGCCGCATGGCCACTGCGCTGGGTATCCCTACGCTTACCGACAATCCGCTTCGCTTGGCCCGCTACCCGCTAACCTACCTGGTAGAGGCTGCCGACGACATCTGTTACCTGCTGATGGATTTGGAGGATGCCCACAAGCTCGGCATCCTATCAAGCGACGAGGTATTTCACCTCCTCCTCCCCCTTGCCTCCGACGACGATAGCATTACCGAGCTCAACGAAAATCTCGACATCGTAACCGACCCCAACGAGCGCATCGCCTACCTACGGGCTGTAGCCATTAGCAAGCTGCTGCAGGAATGCGCGTCGGCCTACATGGCCAACATCGATAAAATAGAAAGGGGCGAGTTTGGCACACCGCTCATCCAGCTGCTGCCCCAAAAATACCTCGACGCTGCCGAACGCATCATATCGGTATCCATCAAAAAGATATACAAGCACCATACCGTGGTGGAGATTGAGATTGCCGGCCACCGCATCCTATCGACCCTATGCCACGAGTACACCCAGGCAATGCTCCATCCCCAGAGGCACCTCTCGCAAAAGCTCATCTCGCGTATTCCCGGACAGTACGCCATAAGCGGAGCCACCACCTACGAGCAGCTGATGGCCGTGGTCG
>CAXYUU010000357.1:0-4055 GCA_964292015.1 uncultured Acetobacteroides sp. | reverse complement strand
CGAAAAATATCTCCTGTAGATATTCAACCACTACGTGGTTGGAAAACTGAGGGGGAAACATTGACCCCGCATTACATGCGGGGCTATTCAAATTCAATCCTTTCAGGATTGAAAAACTGCAAAATAGCAAGACTTTTTTGGTAGCGAAGAATTCTGAATAGATCAACACAAATAGCCACAAGTAATGCTGTTTTGGCAGCGAGGAATCCTGAATAGATCAACACAAATAGCCGCAAGTAATGCTGTTTTGGCAACGAAGAATCCCGAAGGGATTCAATACGAATAGCCACAGGTGAAACCTGTGGAACACAGGAACCGGTAATCCCCAACCCCGAAAGGGGTTGAATAAAACGCCTAACCATGAGTACGTACACCCAAATTATTTATCAAATTGTGTTTAGCACCAAAGACAGGCTGCATACCCTATCGAAAGACAACAGGCCAGACCTGTACAAGTATATATGGGGCATTTTGAACAGTAAGAAATGCCACCTATACCGTATCGGAGGGATAACCGATCATATACATATTATTACACATCTACACCCTTCTATTGCGTTGGCATCGCTGGTAAAGGATATCAAAGTAGCCTCGTCAGGATATATTAAAACCACTCAACTTTTCCCGCATTTTGATGGTTGGCAAGATGGGTATGGTGCATTCACCTACTCATTTAAGGATAAAGACGTCCTAATTGAATATGTAAAAAATCAGGAGCAGCATCATAAAACAAAAACATTCAGAGAGGAGTATATAGACCTGCTCAACGAACATGGCGTTGAATTTGACGAAAAATATCTCCTGTAGATATTCAACCACTACGTGGTTGGAAAACTGAGGGGGGAACATTGACCCCGCATTACATGCGGGGCTATTCGAATTCAATCCCTTCAGGATTGAAAAACTACCGAATAGCAAAGAGTTTTTTTTGGTAGCGAAGAATCCTGAATAGATCAACACAAATAGTCGCAGGTAATGCTGTTTGACAGCGAGAAATCCCGAAGGGATTTAATACGATTAGCCGCAAATAATGCTGTTTTGGCAACGAAGAATCCCGAAGGGATTTAATACGAATAGCCACAGGTGAAACCTGTGGAACACAGAAACCGGTAATCACCAACCCCGAAAGGGGTTGAATAAAACGCCTAACCATGAGTACGTACACCCAAATTATTTATCAAATTGTGTTTAGCACCAAAGACAGGCTGCATACCCTATCGAAAGACAACAGGCCAGACCTGTACAAGTATATATGGGGCATTTTGAACAGTAAGAAACGGAACTACTCAGCACCAATGGTATCACGACACACGTATCACGAAAGCCATCGAAAATCGCTGTTTAGTCTGTCAAATTCATCTGGTGTACGCTTCGCGATTGGCTTCACCGACTTTCAGCTCTTAATACGTACATAGTGATACCATACAGGGGTGCTGAATAGCTACAAGAAATGCCACCTGATATCCGTGAATAAAAAAGGTAGACTCCGAGGGAGCCTACCTTTTTACTATATATTTCTAAACGACTCCCGTTCCGGCATGATGTTAACCTCATGCCAACGGTAGTCTCTTGAAAACTATTCAATCCGGAATACCGAACCCTCGACAAGCGAGAGCCAAAGCGTCCCCTTTTCATCTACCGTAAAGCTATTTACCGACGAGTAGCCTACCTTTTCGATCCAAAGCAGCTGGTGCGTTTGGGCATCAACGGCAACCACCTCGCCCTTGCGGCTACCCATGTACACCACCCCGTTGTGCTCGATAGTTGGGCATGGGTTATGCTCGTACCCGATACCGGCATCGACACTCCAAAGTAGGTTAAGCTTTTGGGTTGATGCCTCAACGGCAAGTAGCTTGCCATCCATTGTTTTGGCGTAAACCGTTTGGCCATCGGCCGATACGCCCATCGACTCGCGCACCGTGTAGTCATTCGAACGCCAAAGCACCTCTCCGGTGTTGATGTTCAACGCGGTCATGTACCTATCGGGGGCAACCAGGAAAACCGCCTTGTCGGTGGTAACCACCCGTACGTTACCGGGTGATAGCAGGTCGACCTTTTTACCATTATTCCAGCTCCACAGCAGCTGTCCACTCTGCTTATCGAGGCAGTACAGGTTGGTATCCCAGGCACCTAAGATTACCCGATTGCCCGAAATTGCAGGGGCACCTTGCGAGTACGAACGGGGCAGCGCATTGCGCCACTGCACCTTTCCGGTAAGCACATCCACCTTCATAAACTCGCTCGATGAGGCCACGTAGGCAAAAGCACCCTCAACGGTAGGCGTACCAACCAGTATTCGTGGCGACTTTACCGACCACAGCTCCCTGCCATCTGCTGCACGAAGTCCGTAGAGCACCCCGTTAGCGGTGCCTAGGAGTATAATCCCACGGCTAACGGTAGGCCGGGCATATATGGAGCCATCGAATTTCTTGCTCCAGGTAAGCTTACCCGTCTTAACATTTATCGATTTTACGACACCAAGCGAATTTGCCAGAATAAGCTGGTCGCCCGTACGCTCGACCCCGTTAAAGATGGAGGCATCATCCTGAAAAAAACGCGTTGCATGTGCCAGCGTTCCTATTTTAAGCTGTTCTGGCGAGGATTTTATGGCCGAAAGGTTGTTGCTGCTCATCGAAATGGCCACACGACGCTGGCGGGTTGCACCAATCACCTTTTCGAAGAGCACCAACGAGTCGGGGGTTACCTCCACCTCGTTATAGCCAAACGACTTGCCATCGCGCGAGGCGGTTGCACGCCCCATGATACCGGGTATTTCATCAAAATTCATCAGCTGAATTTGATGGCCGTGGCCGCAAAACGATACGGCCGTACGGCTTGCCTTTAGCATGCTGGTCACCATCGAGTAGTTGCTCAGGCTTTCGTCGAGCGGGTAGTGGGCAAAGTTGATAATCTTCATTCCGGGCCTTAGCTTCTCCCTGATGGTCTTTTGCACCCAAAGAAGATCCTCATACTTAATAAATCCATCGCCCATCTTCATGTACGGACCGCAGGGGAAACCTATATATAGGTAGCGGCTGTCGGTAAAGGCGTAGCGATCGGGCCCCCAAATGGAGCTAAATGTCTTGCAACCACTTTCGCTCCAGGTGGTTTCGTGGTTACCCGAAATAATGTGGTAGGGAACCGTTAGCCCATTAAGAATCTCCTTTACGTTGCGAAGCTCCACGTCGCTCCCCTGATTGGTTAAATCGCCAGTAATAAAGACATACTGGTAATTACTTCGGTTGATTTCCGACACAATTATTCGAAGTGTGGAATCATTTGCACTACTTGGAACAACATGTAGGTCAGTAAGTAAAGCAAATCGAACATTTTGTGCCTGCAGTATAACACAGGCAAAAAACATCGTTAAAAATAACGCTACTCTTTTCATTTTAAGTGGTTTAACTAATGGTATTTAAGGTTGTGACAAATATAGTAAATTAATCTGCCTAGGTTTACGGCTCAAAAAATGGACTACCTTTGTTAAATAGTTGGTTCATACCCTTCACTATAACCCGCTATATCCCAATTTTAAAATAACCAACGAAGTTGTTAGCCGCCATCCAAGGCATAAGGCTACCCGCTCAAAACGCAAATAGCAATGAATAAAAGACTAAACTGCTTCATTCCTGCAGCTGATCTTGGACAAGTAGAGAGCACCGTTAAGGCGCTAAAGGGATCTGAGCTTGTAAACCAGATATACCTTTTGGTAACTGAAGAAGGCGACTATTCGAGCCTTGGATGTCCAACCATCAAGGTTGATTCGCTTGTTTCGAGCAAAACCGTTGATGCCATTGCCGCCCTTGCCGACACCGAATACTCGCTGATTTACACCAAATACACCACGCTAGAGGTTGGCTACTTCGCCCTCGAACGCTTTCTGTTTCTTGCCGATAGCGCTTCGGCCGCCATGGTATACGCCGACCACTACCAGGTGGTAGATGGTGTTCGCAAGGCCAACCCGCTTATTGCCTGTCAAGAGGGAAGCCTTCGCGACGACTTCAACTTTGGCTCGGTACTCATCTACCGCAGCGCCATCCTAAAGCAGGCGGCCC
>CAXYUU010000356.1:0-4062 GCA_964292015.1 uncultured Acetobacteroides sp. | reverse complement strand
TTGTCCTTGCGGCAGAGCATGGTAGCGTGGTGTAATTGTTTGAAAAAAATTGTTTTGATCCCGTCGGGGCGGCCCTATGTGGAGCCCCTCTAAGTAGGGGCAGCTATGCAGGGCCGCCCTCTAAGTAGGGACAGCCACGCAGGGCTGTCCCTACTTAGACGACATGGTTTGTATGGTTTGATTCTTTAAGCTGCTGCTTTGCGACGATCCAAAGTAGAAGCTGAATATTTGGGTAACAATGGCGCTCAGTACCCCAAGAATGTAAAGCACAATCTCTTTTGTGTTTCCCTTGTCGCAGTAGCCGAAGATAAGGGTAAAGAAGAGGGCAAAGGTGAGTAGGGTGGTGCCCAGCGCAAGGTATGGCCCCACATTCTTGGAAAGCTTGGTGGCGTTGGAGCTGGTTTGGACAGTACTGGTCATTTCACGGGCGTCTTTAATATCGCTAAACACCTGTCCCTTCTCCTCGACATCCATCTTACGCATCTCCAGCTCGTACTGCAGCTCGGCCTTCCTAATCTCGTTTTCGAGCTGCATTTTTTCCTCTTTGGTGGTGACTAGCTTATCTACCACACCGCCAACGGCGTTAACCACATCTGATGCGCCGCCGCTAAATATTGATTGTAGAAATCCCATGATTGGTGCTATTTTTTAGTTTTCGCCTAAGGCACGACAAACCCAACCGTAGAAGTACTTTTTGCTGGTTGGACGTTTCTTAACAATGCTGATGTACCGCGCAATTTTTGCTACCGTAAACGATGCAATAAAATGCTCGGGATCGAAGCCGTTTATTTGGGCGATGGATTGGTTGCCTATCACGCCATCTTGGGTAGTTCCAACCACCAGTTGGGCTAGCGACGAGCTGGTGCTGACACCTGCATTTACCGCAAAGTCGAAGATGGAGGTGGCCACCTCCTGGTTTTGGATATGATCCCCTTTAATCCGATCCCAGTAGTTAATTTGGTAGAACGACTTTACCGCCTCCTGCAGCTCGGTATCCTTATCGAGGTTGGCAGGGAATCCCGATTGTCTCTTTAGCATGTCGACCACCAGCCAGCCATCCCACTTGCTGTTCATCTTTCGGGCAACGCCCTTATACGTCTCTCCACCCGGGTCGTCGGGGTCGTTTACGTAGCCCCCCTCGTGTGAGAGAATCCATTGTAGAGCCTGTTCATAGTTAGCCATAATAGTTACCGTTTAGTTATTTTATGCGTTAAAGCTAGTAAATAATGTTAAATATGCAAATCGTCATAATCGTATAGCTACTATACTTTCCGGTATGGTATCACGGCGCACGAGCTGTAAATCGGCGAAGCCTATCAAGGATCACGAACCTTACGCCAGCTATACTTGATAGCCTATTCAACGTTTTGTTCGTTTTTCGTGATACGTGTGTCGTAATACCATAAATTCAGAGCAGCTACCTAATCTAGCATCTAATATCTAGCATCTAATATCTAGCATCTCACATCTCACATCTCGCATCTAAATTTGAATTTTCCCGCATAATCGCTTATTTTAGGCTATTCTTAATCCAATATTGTATGAAAGAGGAGCTTCCTGTAAAGGGCGATAGCATGCTTAAGCGCGATTTGGGCTTGTGGGCTGCTACCGCAATCGTAATTGGTAATATGATTGGATCGGGAATATTTACCGCTCCTCAATCGCTTGCGGCTAGCTCTAACCCCTCGGCTTCGATTATTGCCTGGTTAATTACCTCGGTTGGCTCGCTATTTCTGGCGTTAATATTTGCCAAGCTCGGCTCGCTATACCCCCGTTCGGGTGGTCCAATAGTGTACACCCGTTTGGCGTACGGCGAGTTTGCCGCCTTCCTTATTGCCTGGACCTTTTGGATTGGCATGTGGATCGGGAATGCCGCCATTATAACCGCAGTGGTACGGTACCTCACCATCTTTTTTCCCAACATAGAGACTAACGGACTGCTTGCCTTTGGCATTTCGTCGTCTATTCTTTGGCTCTTTACGATCATCAACATAAAGGGGGTAAAGGAGGCTGGCTATGTAGGGGTGGTAACAACTGTGGCTAAGATCCTGGTTCTTTTTGTGATTGCCTTTGTTGCCTTTTGGGGATTTGACATCGACAACTTTAAAACGGTTACCTCGCCCGACCTTAGCGGCTTTAGGACGATACCCGTGGCGGTGGCTATTACGCTGTGGTCGTTTATTGGACTCGAAAGCGCCTCGGTTACCGGTGGCGAGATCCGCAATCCCAAGCGAAATATTCGGTTAAGCACCATCATCGGATTTTCGGTAACCGCGGTGATCTACATTCTTACCAGCTTTGCCGCCATGGGCATCATGCCACAGGGCGAGCTGGCGCATTCGGCAGCACCGATGTCCGATATCATCAACCGGGTAACCGGAGGTACCTGGGGTGGCTGGTTTATTGCCATTGGGGTTATTATTGCCGCCGGAGGGGCAACCTCGGGGTGGATTCTCACTACCGCCCGCAGCTCGTTTGCCGCAGGTGATGAGAAGCTGTTTCCCTCGTTCTTTGCCAAGGTACACCCACGTTTTGCAACGCCCTACGTATCGCTGATCATTTCGGGCGTGCTGGCCAACATCCTGCTCAGCTTAAACTACGTGCTGTCGCTTACCCAAGCATTCGACTTTATGATACTGCTGGCCACCCTTTCGTTTATGCCCGCTTACAGCTTTACCGCTGCAGCACAAATCTTGCTTACCGATACCGGCGAGCGGAGGTGGCGCAAAATTCTTAAGGCCTCCATCATTCCGCTACTGGCATTTGCCTACTGTATCTACGCCACCTATGCTGCCGGCGCTACCGTGGTTATGTACGGCTTTATTTTAATGCTGCTCGGTATTCCTATTTACGTTATTATGAGGCTGCAGAGTAGGGAGTAGGGAGTAGGGAATAGGGAGTAGGGAATAGGGAGTCGGGAGTCGGGAGTCGAGAGTAGGGAATAGGGAGTTGAGAGTTGAGAGTTGGGAGTAGAGGGACTTGATGCCTGTAAATATTAATTTATGAGGTACAGAGTTTCATAGCTAAATCTTCGTGCTTAACGCGTTAGTAGCGAAGAGTAGTAGCACATTTATATGGGGAGTTCGGTAACCATCGGTTGCTGAACTCCCCAATTTCGTTATTTGGTAAGGGCTGGCAAAATTCTTTGATTCATCGCGGTGTACCTCTGTATCACTGTAACCCTGTGCTGAGTAGCTACGAAGCTACGCAAAGGAACGACTTCAAGAAAAATAGTTGAGGGTTTGATGTTTTATGAAAAATAAGCTAAATTATAGCGCGAAATCAATCGTGTCCTGCGGTCTTATTCTATTACGATCGGCTATCTAATGGGATGGTACATCTTTACAAATTACCGTATGGAAGCGGATACATTTTTACTAAACATTAAACGTTATCTAACATGGAGATGGATAGCCAGCATTTTACTCTATGGGATTTATGCGAAATTAATGGGCTAACTGTCCGTGCTTATACTGTTTGTCTAAGTGCCAAATTGCTCAACCTTCATGCTATTCTTTGCTACTATAAGGAGTATGGATCCTTTTTGCGACTTCGAAATTGTGGACGTAAAACGGATTCTGAGCTTATTGCGATATGCAAAAAATACTACTCTAAACTTGAGATAAGTAAATTGGATGTTGAGATAATGCCTAAGGATATAAGATCAAAACCATTATATGATATTTCTTTTAAAGATATTCAACATCTGTCGTCACGAAAAGAAAGGGTGATACAATATTTTTTAAAGTATCAGCTTAGTAGGGTAAAAAAGCAAGAGTATACCCTTATATCGTCTTATTTAAAGTATGATTTTAGTCTGGAAAGTCTTTGTCATAAAATATTTCAGGAGAAATATAAACCATCAGCTTTAGTTGGAATAAGCAAGGCTAAAGCAGAAATGGTTGACTTACTGTTTAATGAAATTTATAATTTTATTCGAGAAGTTTTATTGAAGAATGATGATGTCCAATTGTGTAAACAGCTGTTGGAGTATAAGATCCTAAATTCGGATTATAGACTTGAAAGAGTTGCCTGCGAGACTATTTGTAATCGCATTGACAT
>CAXYUU010000355.1:0-4072 GCA_964292015.1 uncultured Acetobacteroides sp. | reverse complement strand
TCAAGTTTTGTGTCGTGATACGTGAATCGTGATACAGCGCTCAAATCCGTAAAACACCCGAAATGAATACCATATTTACACACCGTTCTGTAAGAAGCTTCACCGACCAAAAGGTGGAGGAGGAAAAGTTAACCCGCATATTGGAAGCAGGCGTTCGCGCATCGACTACCGGGAATATGCAGGTGTACAGCATTGTGGTTACCACCGATAGCGAGGGGCGCGAAGCACTTAATGCCTGCCACTTTAACCAACCTGCCACTAAGGCACCCGTAATGATGACCTTCTGTGCCGACTTTAATCGCTTCAGCAAGTGGTGCGAGCAGCGCAAGGCAGTTCCAGGGTACGATAACTTTCACTCCTTTGTGGTGGCCACCATCGATGCGCTTTTGGCATCGCAAAATGTAAGCCTCGAAGCCGAAAACCAGGGCTTGGGTATTTGCTACCTTGGTACCACCACCTACACTGCGGCCAGAATCATAGATGTGCTGAAGCTGCCTAAGGGCGTTGTTCCGGTAACCACCGTGGTTATGGGCTATCCAACCGAACTACCCGAGCTAACCGATAGGCTTCCACTGGAGGCGGTGGTTCATCGCGAGGTGTACACCGATTATACCCCTGCCGATATCGATAGGATTTACGCCGAGCGCGACACCCAGCCGCTTACCCTTAAGCTGCTGGAGGAAAATGGTAAGGAAACCCTCGCGCAGGTGTTTACCGACAACCGCTACAGTAAAAAGGACTTTGTCTCTGTCTCTAACTCGCTGCTTGAGGTGCTCAAGATGCAGGGGTTTATGAATAATGAGGAGTAGCGAGGACGGTAGAGGTCGCTACTTCTGGCGTTATTTTAGAAGTTAGACGACGACAAAGAGAAGTTAAAGAAGTCAGAGAAGTTAATGAATGCCTTGAGGCAAACCTGATAACATTACCATAAAGCTGGGAGTCTGGAATACGGACTCCCAGTTTCGTATATTTAGGCAAACTAACTTTTCTGCTATGGTACGAATTGTTCTTGCTTTCGGATTGTTGCTTTGTGGTTTGAATATTGCCTTTGCACAAGCGGCAAAGGATAGGGCAAAGACGGAGATACTGGCCGCCGAAGCCCGTTTTCAGCAGATGGCGTTAGATAGCGGTGTGGCGGTTGCCTTCGAACGCTTTGCTGCACCCGATGCGGTTATTAGTAGGGATGATGTGCTGCTGGTTGGCCTCGATGCCATTGTGAAGCACATGAAGGGTAGCCGGATGACGGAGGTAAGACTCTTTTGGACTCCCGATTTTGTTGATGCGTCGGACGATGGGACCCTTGGCTACACCTACGGGAAGTACTCCTTCTCGGCCATCGATCCCGAAGGAAGACCTGAAAGCTCTAGCGGGATTTTTCATACCGTATGGAAACGCCAGCCAGGCGGAGCGTGGAAGTTTGTTTGGGATTAGCTCATCGCCACTCTTTTCGAATAGTAAAACGGAACATTCATATCCTTAAACGGGCTGTTTGTCCTGTTTTGGCTGACCATCCTTTGGTCGCTATCAAATACGGTTAAATTTGTACTCCAGCAAATGCTTACCTCATGAGAAAGAAACTTATACTACTCGTTTTTGCCGCTGCCTCGTGCCTTTTTACCCAGGCGCAGCCATCGCAAAGGGCCATCTTTACCTCGCCCAACTTTTCCATCTTCCCCGATTTGGTTACGTGGAAGGCCGACCGCGCCTTTATTAAGGGCGATACCCTCTACTCCACCTTTAACGGGAACGACGAGCCTGTTTTTAGCACCACTACGGGTGCCTACAAGCGGTCTATCCGGCTAAAGAACGGTAGCTACCCACAGCTAAAGTCGTCGGTGCCGATGATTGATGCGCTCTACAATATGACGCTTAACGAGCTTGACCTGCTTCGCACCAGCGATGGGTTTTTCGATACCGGCAAGAGTTGGGGCGGCGTATGGACCCGCGACCTTAGCTACGCCACCATCCTGGGCATTGCCATTGCCGATCCCGAGGTGGCCAAGCATGGGCTGATGCGCAAAACCAAGGATGGTCGTATCATTCAGGATACCGGATCGGGTGGCTCGTGGCCCATTTCGAGCGACCGTAACACCTGGGCGTTGGCCGCTTGGGAGGTGTACAAGTGCACTGGCGATAGGAAGTGGCTCGAAACCATCTATCCCATTATAAAAAATAGCGTTGAGGCCGACCTTACGACCATCTACTACCCCGGTAGCCTGCCGCTTGGCGAATCGTCGTTCCTGGACTGGCGCGAGCAAACCTACCCACAGTGGATGAAGCCCATCGACATATACCGTTCGGCAAATTTGGGTACCAGCGTGGTTCACTACCAAACCTACCAAATACTTAGCAGCATCGAGCAGCGGCTGGGCGTTAAGGGCGGCAAGTACGGCAAGTTAGCCTGCGAGGTTAAGGCCAACATCAACAGCCAGCTGTGGATCGACGGTAAGGGATACTACGGACAGTACCTCTACGGCATCAACTCCATCTCGCTTTCGCCCCGCTCCGAGGCGCTAGGCGAGGCACTTGCCGTTATCTACGATGTTGCCGATGCCCAGCGTCAGCAGTCGGTAATCGAGAATACGCCCATTACCGAATACGGCACCACCTGCATCTTTCCGCAGATTCCCGAGGTTGGCCCGTACCACAATAACAGCGTGTGGCCCTTTGTGCAGGCATTCTGGAACATCGCCGCGGCGAAGGTGAAGAACGAAACGGCGCTGAGCTACGGCATGGCCTCCATCTACCGCGCCGCTGCCATGTACCTTACCAATAAGGAAAACTTTGTGGCATCGACCGGCGATTGCCACGGCACGGCCATCAACTCGGATAGACAGCTGTGGAGCGTGGGTGCCAACATCGGCATGACCTACAAGGTTATTTTGGGGATGAACTTCGAGACCGATAGGATCGACTTTGCCCCGGTAATTCCGCAGGCCTACGCAGGAACCTATACGCTTACCAACTTTAGGTATCGCAACGCCACCATCAACATTACGGTGGATGGGTTTGGATCCGACATTGCCTCGTTTACCGTTAACGGAATCGAGCAGAAGCCTGTTTTGGCAGGCAACGTTTCGGGCGTTCAAACTATTTTGATAAAGATGGGCAACACCCCATTTGCTCCATCGAAGGTGAACCTTAAACCGGTAGAATATGCCCCTGCAACGCCGGTGGTTACCCTCAATGCGGGTGAGCTGGCGTGGATGCCGGTAGCTGGTGCTGCTAGCTACACCGTTGTGCGCAACGGCAAGCCGGTTGCAAGCGTGGCCAGACCGTCGTACACCCTTTGGGGCGACGATGCCTACACCGAGTATCAGGTTATGGCGGTGGATGCGAATGGGGTCGAATCGTTCCTGAGCAACCCTACTACTATCGAGCCAGCGGGTAAAACCTACACCTGCGAGGCCGAAGACTTCAACCCGAAGTCGGAGCTACCCTACACCAGCTTTTCGGGCAAGGGTTTTGTGGAGCTAACTCCCACCAAAAATACGAAGGTGACCATTCCGGTAACGGTAGCCGACCAGGGCGACTACCTACTTACCCTTCGCTACTCGAACGGCACCGATAGGATGTGCTGCGGCAACTCGGCTGCCCTTCGTACCCTTTGGGTAAACGGAGTGCAGGTGGCCACGATGGTGTTCCCCATTGTCGAAAAGGATGCCTGGAGCGACTGGAGCCGTTCCAACGCCGTGCGCGTTCGCCTAAAGAAGGGGCAGAACAGCGTAAAGCTCACCTTCGAGAGGCATAACCGCAACATGAATGGCGATATCAACCTGCTGATGCTGGATAATTTGAAGGTGGTGAAGCTGTAAAAAGGAGTTAGAGGAACTATTTCAGAAGTTAAACGAAGTTAGAGGAAGTTCTTTTGACGAGCGGGGGGAATGATTTTTTATGAAGATTAATGAAGCTTACTATCCTCTCGTTTGAGCAAAAGATCCGGTGATCCAATTTAAAAATTATAGTAGTAGAAAAGGTCGAAGCGGTAAAGCTTCGGGCTTTTCTATTGGGTGCTGTGTAGTTTGGTGGTGGGTCGGGATTTTGCATAAACGCTGGTGTTGTGTGTTTGGGG
>CAXYUU010000354.1:0-4076 GCA_964292015.1 uncultured Acetobacteroides sp. | reverse complement strand
ATGCCTACCCAGTAGGTGGCGCGCTCCACCATGTCGTTAAAGGCCATTCCGCACCAAATATTTTCGGGAAGCCACGTTGGTATGGCGGGGGTAATTAGGCCAAGCACCACAATGCGCTTGCCGTTTACGCGAAACACCTTGTAGGGCTCGAAGTAGGGCTTGCCCGATGGGGTAACCGCATTGGCGGCCAGCCAGGGGAAGATCGTCTGCCTGCGCACTCTATCGTACACCGCATGGCCAGGCTCCAAGTCGTGGTTGCCTACGGTAAGGGCCTGGTAGCCCATGTAGTTCATCACCCTCGACTGGAGGTGAGCGCTTAGCGTATCTACAAAGTTGTAGAAGTACACCGTTGGCTGTCCCTGAAGCATGTCGCCATTATCGAGTAGCAGCAGGTTGGGGGCTACCTTGCGCTGCTCCCTAACGTAGGAGTACACCTGGGCAAGGCTACCGGTTTTAGCCTTCTGCTCTATAAAGTCGTACGGAAAAATGGATCCGTGAACGTCGGTGGTAAATATAACCTTAACCGGCTCCCCCGTGGAGGCAAGCAGCGAAAAGGGTAAGGCCAGAAGCAACGCTAAGGTGGCTAACCTTACTACTGAAATATTCTTTTTCATCAGGCGGTAGTTTGATTTTAATGATCCGATGGTACTTGCTTACATAGCTCTCGGGGTAGGTTGCACCGATATGCTCGCTGCTGGTTTGCCCGTAAGCAGTTTGGACAAACGATTATAGCAAACAAAAGTTCTACCAATAGCCTGCAAATATAGCACGGTATGTACTAGCAGGTATTGGTAGAACTTAGTATTTGATTAGAAATAGCTCCGCGACCTATTCGGTATCGTCGGGATTTTCGAGGATGTCCTTATTTATTTGGTTGATCCGGTACTTGGTTATTAGTAGGGCTAGGGTAAAGTAGGTGAGCATTAATATGAAGAGCCACCAAAACTCCTTTGCCACTTGAGGTAGCGATGCCCCCATGGTGTTTAACCTAAGGTATCCTTGCATGGCAGGCGTACTGGGAATCAGCATCGCTAGCTTTTGAAGAAGCATGGGCATCTCGTTGGTTGGCCACGAAAATCCGCTTAAAAAGATAAAGGGAATAGAGGTGAAAAACATGAATATTAACGAGTACTCGCGCTTTTTAAAAAGTGTCGCTATCGATATTCCCAAAAATACTACCCCGAAAATGTACGGAACAAGGAATGCCAAGATCTCGAACGGGTTGCCCTTTTGGGGCAGGTTAAATATCTTGTAAACAATAACCAGCGTAAAGAAGATGTTGAACAGGTGCAGCGTTACGAATGCAAATGCCTTGCCCAGTAGTGCCGAAGCCGCATGTCGCGGATCCAGATCGCTCTCCAGGTAGAAGTACTTTCTCTTTTTTTCGCGCATGGTACCGCCAAGCATACCGATACTCAGCAGCAGCGTTTGCTGAAGGATCAGAATGATGATTCCGGGCATTGCGTAGGAGGCATAACCTGCTGCGGGGTTGTACAGGTAGCTGGTGGAAACCGATATGGGCTGACTCTGAGCAATTGCCTTGTTCTTGTCGATCCCCTTTTTCATTATCCTACCAATTTCGATCTTGGCACTCAAGGTACCGGCAACTTTTGCGCCCCCCGAAAGTATTTGCTTATAAATCATGAAGTAGGTGGCATCGGCATAGGCGGTAATTACCGTTTGCTCGCCCCGGTACAGCTTACGCTCAAAGTCGTTTGGAATTACGATAATGCCATTAACCTTGTTGTCGTAGAACATGTCCTTTGCCTCATCAAAATTCTCCGTATGGTAGGCAACGTTCATTTGGGGAGTGGCATCCAGCATGCGAACGGCATCCCTACTGGTTTTTGTTCCGCTTAAATCGACAATCGCTACCGATATGTCGTTTACCACTTCGTGCGAGTAGGCGTAGCTGTAAATCAGCGTATAAAAAATGGTTGCCCCAAAGAGGATGAGTAAAACCCCCGAGTCTTTAAGTAGCACCTTAATCTCGTAGAGGTAGGTATTGTAGAGTACCTCGTACGATTTTTTGATTCTGTCCATTAGCATCTACTGTTTCCCCCAATATTTTTGATACATCATAAACATCTTTAAACGTGGCAGCAGCAAAAGAGGGAATAGAATGAATATTCCCAGCATTCCTAGCGGGAATAAAGCGGTGTACAACGGCGCTCCCCGCAATCCTTGGCTGATATAGATGTCGAGGTACTGGGTAAAAGGAAAGAATTGGCCGATAACCTCAAATGCCGGAGGCATACCTATAAACGGAAACGTTAATCCCGAGAAGGTAAACGCACAAATGGCGTATGCGCTCGAATTGGAAAGTCCCAACCGAAGGTTGCTTGTTAGGCAGGCAATAAATACGCCAATACCCTGGTAGGCCAGAACAAAGAAGAGGTTGGAGAGCATGAGAACAATACGACTCCCCCGAAGAGGAACCCCAATAAATCGGTAAAGAATGGTGCTCATAAATAGGCTAATAATAAAGAAGATGACTGAGTAAGGAATCATCTTTCCCATAATTGCGCTAACCACATCAAACCCCGAAGCTTTTAACCACTCCCTGGCCGTGCCATCCTTCATCTCGATATTTATCGCGTATACCGATGCGGTAAGGATAAACATCTGAAGCATTATTGGAAGTAACGTGGTGAGCAGGTAGTAGGCGTAGCTGCCAAATGGGTTGTAGAGCATTTTCTTTTCCAAAACCACCGGCATTACCTGTGCGGCTGCCTGCTTTGCATTCTCGCCCCTTTTCAACCTTCCCTGAATATCTACACTGGCATTAAGGGTGGCCAGTGCCGTTCGGATATCCCTATCGAGCAGCCCCCCCTTTATAATGTTAATGTTGTTGATGTACAGGGCAATATTTGTTGGGGTACCCCGAAATATATCCTTTTCAAAATCTTTGGGAATAACCACTAGCGCGCTAATCATACCGCGCATCATCAGCTCCTTGCCATCGTAAAAGCTGCTAATTCGGTAGGTAGCATCGGCAGAAGGCGTAGCCTCGACCATTCGTGTTGCCTTTCGCGACATCGAAGATGCGTCGGCATCGTATATGGCTATTGGGATTTTATGAGGAACCCCATTCTTAAATATCTCCGTGAAAAGGAAAAAACATGCTAAAGGGAAAACAATCACCACAAAGAGGTACATCGAGCTCGATGATATCCGTCTTAACTCCCTAACTAGAACGCACAGAATTCCTTCTCGCATCGAATGCTTTATCCTTTTGCGCATTGAATCTTGGTTTATTGTTAGTCCTTAATCTTGTTCCAGTCAACCAAAACGCTCATTCCTGGGCGTAATCCAATGTTTTGCTCAATTGGTTTTGCTTTAATCTCAAATGTTTTGCGGTCGAAATCTCCCGATGTTTTTGTGGCAGTCCATGTAGCATAGGCTCCCTGAACGGCAAGGTAGGTAACCTTAAACTCTACGATTTTGTTGCCCAGTGCAGGAATGGTGCCGGTAAAGGTCTTACCCTTTTTTATTTTCGATAAAAGATCCTCGCGTAGGTTAAACGCTACCCAAACATCTTTTAAGTCTACAATGGTAATTACCGGATATCCCGTTCCAATTAGCTCGCCACGTTCGGCAACTACCGACGCTACTTCACCGTTAATTGGCGACATCAGGTGCGTTTCACTTAGGTACGACGACACCTCGTTTACCACCCCACTTGCCTGACTCAGTAGAGGACCAGCAGCGAGCTTATCCTCGTTACGCGCCCCTGTTTTGGCCATTTCGTATACCGACTTTGCTGCTGCAGCGGTGTACTTGGCTGCCTTAAACTGGGTTTCTACCTCGTCGCGCTTTTGTGCGGCAACAACACCCTTGTCGAATAGATTTTGGACACGCCTAAAGCTCTTCTCCGCAAAATCGGAAGCGGCTTCGGCCTTTTGCCAGGTGGTATAGGCTGCCTGTACCTCCTCTACCCTTGCGCCATTGTTGGCTTTTTGGTTCTGCGCACTTGCCGCATCTCTAACCGCATTTGCCTGTGCAAACTTGGCCTTTACTTCGGGACTGCTAATGGTGTAAAGGATTTGTGCAATGTTTACCACATCTCCTTGTTG
>CAXYUU010000353.1:0-4096 GCA_964292015.1 uncultured Acetobacteroides sp. | reverse complement strand
TGTCGAGCGTTGCCTGTAGCGCTTTTAGCTTGTCCTTGTTGACTTCTGTCTTTTCTGTCTTTTCTGTGGCCATGATATCGTCGTTTTATTTTTTATATGCGTCTAAAATTTGCTGGGCGTGGGTCTTCACCTTCACCTTTTCGAAAACCTGCTCGATGGTGCCGTTGCCGTCAATCACAAAGGTTTTGCGGATTACGCCCATGTACTTTTTGCCGTACATGCTCTTTTCGCCCCAGGCGCCGTAGGCCTCCAGGATGCTCTTGTCGGTGTCGGCAATGAGGTTAAACGGAAGGCTATGCTTTTCGATAAACCGGAGGTGCGATGCCTCCGAGTCGGCGCTTACGCCAAGCACCTCAAAGCCTTGCGCCCGCAGCTCGGCCCATCCGTCGCGAAGGCTACACGCCTCGTCGGTACAACCTGGGGTGCTATCCTTGGGGTAAAAGTATAGGATCAAGCGCTTTCCTGTAAAATCGCTCATGGCGATGGACTTGCCATTTTGGTCGATCCCCTTAAAATCAGGGGCTTTGTCGCCAACCAGTAACGTTGCCATATTCAGTTTTTATTTACAATAAAGCTACTAATTAATTCCGACAAATTGTGGCGGAGTAAAAATATTGTTGGCGCCTTACGGTAGGTTAGCGTCATTGGCGATATCGGCAGCTGGTTACTTATGGGGCTGCTCCGCCCGATACGCAGGCTTGCGCTACTTGCTGGTCGTACAAATGCGGTAGGATCCGGTGGTTTTTTGGGCCTTTATAGGGCGGTGGATGGTTAGATTGTTAAACTCAATTGATTCGTTAACTTAGCATAATCAAATTACCATTGCTATGCGCAACTTTCGAACACTGCTACTCCTGCCTATTCTGATGTTTTGCCTGACTGGCGTACGCGCGCAGCAGGTTTCGGCAGATGCAGCAAATCAGCTTTTTGCTGCCGGAAGGTATCACGATGCCATTCCAATGTACCGCCAGCTACTCGATCGCTATACCGACGACCCCACCTATAACTACCGCTTGGGGGTTTGCTACTTTCTTTCGAACGATGATTTAGGCACCGCATACAAGTACTTAAAGGTTGCATCAACCAAGGACGTTCCCAACAAGGTGTACTTCTACCTTGGCGAGGTGTGCCGCTTCCTGTACCGTTTCGACGAGTCGTTGAGCTACTACAAGCGGTTTATGGTGAACGGTGCATCGCCCGATGTGCCCTCGCAAAGCTTGGAGCTGGCCGCCAGCGCGGCATCCAACGGGTTAAGCTTGCTGAAGTACAGCGCCAAGGTAGGCCCCGTTGCCAAGGCAGAGGTGGCCGCTGCCGATTTCTACCAAACCTACGATACCTACCCCGTTCATGCCGGGTTTGGGGAGGTGCCCTCCGATCTGAAAACCTTGCTCGACACCAAAAAGGGGCTGCACTCGCTTATCTTTTCGCATGTCGATGGGGGGCGGGTTGGCGATGTTTCGGTTTACACCAGCTACGGGCAGGGCGAAACCTCCAGTAAGGATTTGTACTACATTCAAAAGGGAGCCGATGGCCGGTGGAGCCGTCCACAACGGCTGCCCAGCACCATAAACTCGCCGTTCGACGAGGATTACGCCTACATGTGTCCCGACAACCGCACGCTCTACTTTGCCTCGAAGGGCATTTACAGCATTGGCGGATACGATATTTACCGGGTAACGTTTAATTCCGAAAAGCAGGAGTGGGGCTCGCCCGAAAATCTGGGCTTTCCTATTAACAGCCCGTACGACGACTACCTGTTTGTGCCGAGCCAGGATGGTAAAACGGCCTGCTTTGCATCTACCCGCGAGGTAAAGCACGATGGCAACCTGATGGTGTTTAAGGTTGATGGGGTGGATAATCCCATCAGGCTCGAGCTGTCGTCGGAAGCCGCTTTAGCCATGCAGAGGTTGGATGTAAGGGTGGAGCGGGCCGCTCCAAGTGGTGATGCGGTTGCCGAAAAGCCGTCGGGTGACGATGCTCCGGCACCCACCGATGGCTTTGGGCTACTTCCCGAATACCGTAAGGTAAAGGTGGCGCTTGCCAATAACGAGGCGCTAACCGATTCGACGGCTAAAAAGATAGAGCGCCTGCGCGGTGTGTGGTCCAGCATGTCCGATTCGACCCGTAAGGATGTGGAGCAGCTCATTGTTTTTAACGAGAAGCAGCTGATGGACCTGGGCAGCATCCACGAGCAGCTGCTTAATCGCGCCAGCTCGTTGGAGCGCGACTTCCTCAGCGGTAAGATAAAGGTAGAGGTAAGTAAGACACCTCCGGTTAACGAGTGGTTTGTTCAGGACGAGATGCTTTCGGTATACCTGGTTAAGTCTCAGCTCGACCGGCTCGCCAGCTCGCCACTGCGAATCGGGCAGGCCATGGTGCTCGCCGATAGCGCCTCGGCCATCAGTGTGCAAATACAGGATCTGCAGCAAATCTTGGCAGCCGCCGCCGACTCCTCCGAGCGGGAAGACGCTAAGCGAAAGGTCGAAGAGCTTAAGCGCGGTGCCGTGTCGGCTATTAAGCGGTTGAATAGTGCCTGGGTGCCTTTTTATACCGCCTACTACGAGGTGATGAGCCAGCTGGTGCAGTCTGTTCCGGCAACGTCTAAGGTCGATTCGACCTTGCTGCAAGGCGCGCAGAAGTCGTACCTATCGGCAAAGGCCATACGTAACGATGCAACAGCGGCCGATGGCACGCTGTATATCGACTACCAGAAAATAGCGGAGGCCTACCAAAACGAGCAAAAGTCGCTTAACCAGCTAAGCTTATACCTAGCCCAGCTAGCCAGCAAAAAAAATCTGTCCGATTCGCTACTTGTGGTGCTCAATCCGCCGGTCGATAGGGATCTGCCGGCCGAATCGGTAGCCACCTCTGGCGACGACGGTTTTGGGGTCATAAAGCGAAGCGAGGTGGCCATACCCGACTTCGTATTTTCGGCTCCTTCTAATAGTGGGGAGTTTGCCGTAAACACAACGGCATCGTACAGCGACCAAAATCCGATGCCTACCTATAAATCGTTGCCCTTAGGGGTTGTCTATTCGTACCAGCTGGGCTCGTTTTCGCAGCAGCTTACCTATTCGCTATTCCGATTCTCCCCAATGTTTTACGAGCCGGTAAGTGGCGGGGCTGGGAAAAAAGTCTTTTCAGGAATCTTTAGCAGCTATGCTAGCGCCCTAAGCAAGCTGTCGCAGGCAAAGGATAATGGGTTTAAGGATGCCTTTATTGTCGCCTTTTTAGATAGAAGGATCGTATCGTTGGCAAAGGCTCGGCAGCTCGAAGGCAAGCGGGCGGCAGGATCAAAAGAAATCAGCTCGGCTGCAACCGTAATGTTTAGGGTGGTAATTGGATCATTCCCAGGCGAAATGCCAAAGAACATTAAGGATATTGTGGGAACGTTATTGTCTGATAAAGAAGTCATAAAATCAGCGCTGTCGGATGGTAGTATGACCTACAGCATTGGAAATTTTGATACATTTGACCAGGCAATTTCCCTGAAAAACAAGCTAGTTTCTGAGGGTGTTGTGGAGGCCTTTATTACCAGAGTAGAGTTAAATCAAACCGAACAATAGCAAATACGATGAGTTTAGAGAAATATTTACCCGATTTAGGAGGCGATGTGGAGGAGATGGAAACCACGAAGTATTCGCTTATCCTTTTTAATGATGAGGTAAACCTTTTTGAGCATGTAATGGAATCGCTGATGGATGTTTGCGAGCATACATCCGAGCAAGCCGAGCAATGTACGCTCCTTGCCCACCTAAAAGGCAAGTGCGATATCATGCATGGCGAATATTCCTACCTCGAAACCATGCAGGATGCACTCTCACTTCGGGGTATTAGCGCTACGATCGAAGCTTAAAACACGAATTTACATAAATTAATGGGGTTGTTGCTTTACGCGATAACCCCATTAACGTTCAGGGAGAAGCATGTGCTCAGAAGGCCGCAAAGCTCGATGTTTCCTTAATTCCTTCCAGAAATTGTTCAGATAAAATTTGGCAACTTGGCAATTATGCTTATATTTGCACCACAATCACGGTGAGGTGGGTGAGTGGCTGAAACCAGCAGTTTGCTAAACTGCCGTACGGGTAACCGTACC
>CAXYUU010000352.1:0-4121 GCA_964292015.1 uncultured Acetobacteroides sp. | reverse complement strand
CGATACGAAGAAAAGTGAAAATTACTACGAGGTTTTTACATTTTACTACGAGGAAATTGTAAATGATCGGGAGGCTTTTGGTATTTACTACGAGGAAATTGAAACCGAGCATGAGGCTTTTAGAAATTACTTAGAGGAAATTCAAAATGAGCATGAGGCTTTTACTATTTACTTAGAGGAAATTTACTAAGAGCATGAGGCTTTTACTCAAGAGCGTCAATCTAACGAGTCGAAAAAACAATCTGAAACGTCGAAGAAAGGATCTGAAACCAACTATTTTGTGTCTAAGAATAAAAAGATACAATCTGAAACAAATTATTTTCAATCTGAAACAAACATTATTGAGGATATTGAAATAATTATGGAGTAAAGTGAAAATTACTTCGGGTATATTGAAATAATTATTGGGTATATTCGGAATTACCGCCTATTTAGAGATCGTTTAAATAAGAAACGAAAGCGATTTAGCTTAAATAGTGTGATAATTTAGGTGTGTTGGGGAAAAGTCTTGAAATGATAAAAAGTAATGAGTTTCGATTTGCACGTTTGTATCTTTATTTAGCTTCGTTGTTGTGGTGGTTGTTTCGTTTTGTTTCGGTTTTTGGGCGGCACTTTTGGGGGGGCAAGAAGGATTGGTGTAGGTAAAATAGGTAAAAAGCGTGGCTTTTGGAAGTTTTCCTCAGTTTTTTAGGATGGCAGGTGTAAAAGGGGCAATAGCTACAGGGGGTGCGGGCGGAATCGCTCGGTGCCTGCCGTTCGGTTGGTGGGGATGCCGACGGTTTTGGCGAGTGTTGTACCTGTAGGAGGAGCTTGGTTTTAGAGTTTGGGGGGCGTACGCCAGTATGGTTTTACAGGAGCCATGTTGTGGCGTCCTTTTTTTTTGTCACCATACGCTCCGCTGCTCAGGAGCGGAGCGTAACCTATCGGTTATGGGAGGTGCCGTGGAGTACCTTCGGGGCTCAATTCGTGTAGGGTTCGACATTTTTATAGATGCTACCCCTAATGGGGCTTTAGCCCATCGCTTGCCGTTATCCTATACGGGGGTGGTGGTGGTTGCCTAGGGAAAATAGTAAAATGGGTGGGGGAAACTTCCTGCTTAACCAGGATACTCCAGCGGTGGAGGATGGTTGGAGGAAGCCGTTTCGAGTTCGGCAGGATTTGCGTGCCAACATGTAGGGTGATTGTAGGCATGGGCGGCATGCTGGTTATACCTGCGACGATACTTGGGAGGAATGCTGGAGGGTTACCCAATTTTTCTTTCGAAAGGGTGCGCTTTTACCGATACATCCCGCAAGTAATTGGCGGGGCATTGGTCTAAACACTGTTTAACAATTCAAAAAGAATTACGGTAAGGAGGCCTACGGGTATCTGCTTTATCCAGCAACACCAATCTAACTGATGAAACAGCAAAGCTTAAAATCGTTGTGCGTAGTGGTCGCCTCTTTGGTGGCTACCACCGTGTTTGCCCAGTCGCCTGCCGAGCAGCGCGGGCTCGATGCCATAACTGTAGGCGTCCTTAAGTCGCAGGTCGACTTTTTGGCCCCACCTTTTATGGAGGGTCGCTACTCCACCGAAAAGGGGGCCGTGCTAGCGTCCGACTACATCGCATCGATGTTCGGCGTGTACGGTATCCAGCCGGCTGGTGATGGGAAAACCTACTTTCAGAACTTTAACCTGGTTCGCTACCAGCATCCGAAGAACGAGACGATGGAGATTGCCGTAGGCAACACCTTACTAATGCCTACCCCTAACGTCGACTACTACATTAAGAGTCGACGGGTGCTCAACAGCTTTCGCATCGATGCCGATGCTGTTTATGCTGGCTACGGTCTTTACCTACCCGAGTACGGTATCGACAGCTATGGGAGGGTGGATGTGAAGGGTAAGGTTGTGGTTCTTTTCCCCTATGGCGATGAGATTCTAAAGTCGGATAACCTCCGGATGGTAACGCTTACCCCTAAGCAGAAGCAGGATATTATGGATAACGCCGCTGTCGAAGCTAAGCGTCGGGGCGCCGCTGCGGTTGTGTATGTGGTAAACGAGTCGGAGCTAACCAACACCGTTCCTCATATTGGTAAGGCCACCAGTGTGGCCGAAGATATTTTGGCGCTACCCAACGATTCAACCTCGGTGGCACCGGTTATGTTTAACGTATCGAGGGTTTTCCTTCGCAACGCGCTGGCCACACTAGGCGTTAGCGTGGATAAGATGCCAAGCATTGAGGCTGCAAAGGCTATCCCAACCAAAATGCGCATAAGGGTAGGTGGCGATGTTACAGGGGAGCTGTGTAAGGTACGCAACGTGGTGGGCGTAATACCTGGCGAAGACACCACACGCTGCATGGTGGTTGGCGGACACTACGACCACTACGGTTTATGGAATGGGGTTTTATTTCCAGGTGCCGACGATAACGCTTCGGGAACCGTGGGCGTGCTTACCATGGCAAAGGCGTACAAGGAGTCGGGCATTAAACCCAAGGTGAGCATCGTATTTGGCCTGTGGACATGCGAGGAGAAGGGGCTTTGGGGGTCGACCTACTACACGCGTAACCCCTATATCGCCATGAATAAAACCACGCTGTACATTAACTACGATATGATCGGACGGTCGTATCCAAAGGATACCCTAAGTCGCGACGCCTCGTTTTTTTACTACGAAAAAGAACCCTCGATAAGGACGATAACCGAAAAGACGAATGCCGAGCTCGGAAATACGCTTAATCTTCGAGCCCGATCATCGCTAGGAGGGCCCGGAAGCCGAAGCGATCACGGACCGTTTTCGGTTCATGGCGTACCGTTTATTGGTTGGATGGCGGCCTTTCATACCGATTACCACACGCCTAATGATACTCCCGATAAGATAGATTATAATAAAATGCAGAAGATTGTTAAGCTAGGATTACTAAATTTGATCCGCTTTTCGACGAAGTGAGCAACTTCATTTATAGCGAACCGCTAGCTGCTGCTACGAGTACGACGATCTAACAAGCTGCTTTTACTTATAGCGCTAGCGGTGCCGCTCCAAACCTCAGCTACTCTTTTCGTAGTTGGGGTTTATTTTTTATAGGTACACCTCTCATAATGGGGGTTTCTATTCATTACTCGAAATCCTCCATTGGGGATAAGAGATGGATTCCACAATGTAATCTTGTTACGCTTTAGGATATGGTGTCTTTCTTTCACTCGAAGCTGGTAACGGTGGATGCTGTGGGGCGTGTTTTTTTTATTTTTGGATATTCGCGTATGGATATATCGGTCGAATGATCGTAATGTCAGCCTGTTGGTTGGGCTTTTGGGGATGTAGGACGGGTATTTCTGGCGAACCTTTTTTACCTATTATTATAAGGGCAAACTCTTCGACAATAGCGATAAGATGCTACTTTTGTATCACAAATATTTAGAATTAATGCGTAGTATTCTTTTTAAAGAGATTAGCACATTCTTCTCTACCATTACCGGATACGTTGCTGTGGGCATATTTTTGGCCATCACCAGCTGGTTTATGTGGATTTCGCCAGGCGAGTACAACATTATCGATGGGGGATTTGCCTCGCTCGACACCCTATTTTTTATTGCTCCGTGGGTGTTCCTGCTGCTGGTGCCGGCGGTAACCATGCGCTCGTTTGCCGAGGAGAAGAAAACAGGAACTATGGAATTGCTGCTTACCCGGCCGCTTACCGAACTGCAGCTAGCCGGAGGGAAGTTTTTAGGGGCGGTGGTACTGGTGCTCATAGCGCTTATACCCACGCTCATTTACCTTTTTTCAGTTTACCAGCTGGCCAATCCGGTTGGTAATGTGGATATGGGTGCGATGTGGGGCTCGTTTATCGGGTTGTTTTTTCTTGCGGCAGTTTATGCTGCCATAGGAGTATTCTCGTCGTCGCTAACCGACAACCAAATTGTGTCGTTTATCCTTGCTGCGGTACTTTGCCTGTTCATGTACATAGGGTTCGATTCGTTAGCTTCGTTTCCGATACTCAAATCGGTCGACAGCATTATCGTAAATTTTGGAATTAACGAGCACTACAAGTCGATGAGCAAGGGGGTAATCGATTCGCGTGACGTCATATACTTTGTTTGCGCCATCGCGGTGTTTGTGTACGCCACGATGCTTAAAATACA
>CAXYUU010000351.1:0-4125 GCA_964292015.1 uncultured Acetobacteroides sp. | reverse complement strand
AGGTGGAGCAGCGCGATGCCATAATGCGCATCTTTAACTCCGATGGGAGCAGCGTTTATATCGATAGCGACGGCTACATCATTCCACTATCGGAGCGTTTTGCGGCCGATGTGGTGGTGGTGAGTGGCAACATCAACATAAAACAGGGTAAGAGCGAACGTTCGCGAGTGGTCAACACATCGAAGGATAGCTGCTCGAGAAAGGGGTTGTTAGCCGAACTGTTCGATTTTGTGACCTATATCCGAAACGATGAGTTTTGGAACTCACAGATAGAGCATATTTATATCAATAGCCCAAAGGATGTGGAGCTGATAACCCGGGTGGGAAGTCAAACGGTGCTTTTAGGTTCCTTAGGCGACTATCAGACGAAGCTCAATAAGCTATTTGTTTTCTATAAGAACGCCCTTCCCAGCCAAGGGTGGAATAGGTATAGCGAGATTAATTTAAAGTACGGAAATCAGGTAATCTGCAAAAAATAAGTATTATGACCAGCAAAAACGAGTACGTAGTAGCCATCGACTTGGGAACAACAAAGATTGTTGCCCTTGTAGGAAAATTAGAAAGCAATGGCCGGCTAAAGATTGTTGCGCACAGCAAAACCATCTCAACAGGGGTTAAGCGTGGGATGGTTCAGAATATTGATGAAACGGTTAAGGCAATTGAGACGGTTGTCGCAGATGTGAAGAACAAAACCGGGCTCGATTTCGACGAGGTATATGTTGGAATTGCTGGCCAGCATATAAAGGGCATTAAGAATCGCGGTTTAATCAACCTCGATACTTACGATGCCGAAGTTTCGAAGGAGGATGTTCGACGCCTCATCGACGATATGTACAAGATACCGCTCGAACCGGGCGACAAAATACTACACGTGCTTCCCCAGAATTTTATGGTGGACAACGAGGTGGGCATTAAAAATCCAGTAGGCATTTCGGGGCGTCGCCTCGAAGGCAACTTCCATATTGTGGTTGGGCAGATGGCCGCAATGAGGAATATCGAAAAGTGCGTAGAGCGTGCCGATCTTACCGTTAAGGAGCTTATGCTCGAACCGCTAGCTTCGGCTCGTGCGGTGCTTACCGAAGATGAGATGGAAGCTGGCGTTGCCCTTGTCGATATTGGTGGAGGTACTACCGATTTGGCTATTTTCCACGAGGGTATTGTGCGCCACACCGCCGTTATTCCTTTTGGGGGTAATGTAATTACCGACGACATCAAGAAGGGATGCAGCATATTGCAACGTCAGGCCGAGCAGCTTAAGGTGCAGTTCGGTTCGGCAATTGGCGATGCGGCTCCTGCCGACAAAATAGTTACGATCCCGGGTATCTCGGGTCGCGAACCTAAGGAGATTAAGTTTAGCAGCCTTGCGCACATTATTCAGTGCCGTATGGAGGAGATTATCGACCAGCTGGCCTACCAAATCTCCAACTCGGGCTACGCCGATATGCTCAATGCAGGTATCGTAATAACCGGTGGTGGTGCGCAGCTTAAGGATTTGGGCATGCTCTTTAAGCTACATACGGGCTACGATGTACGCATCGGGATGCCGAACATCAACACCGCACCGAACTCCGACAACGAGATGAACAGCCCCATGCACGCAACGGGTATTGGGCTTATGCTTCTTGGTTTCGAAGATCTGCAAAAGAAGGGTCAATCCGAAAAGGCAAAGGCGGCACCCGCCGAGGCTCCTTCTGTTTCGCCAATCGAGCCCATACTTCCAATCGCTACCGAAGAACCCGTAGCGCCCATGAAGGTAAAGCGGATCGATGGTTTATTTGATAAGGTTAAAACCGGTTTGGGAAACTTCTTTAGCGACGACGACAAATCGTTTGATCCAAACTCTTAATATATATAGCGATGTTTAACGACGATTTAATGAACTTCGACATACCAACAGGAGAACCTGCTATTATTAAGGTTTTCGGGGTTGGTGGGGGTGGTGGTAACGCAGTTAACCACATGCACCAATTAGGCATAAAGGATGTAGAATTTATTATTGGAAATACCGACTCGCAGGCGCTAGCCAAGAGCCCGATTCCTATAAAAATACAGCTGGGCGACTCGCTCACCCAGGGCCGAGGGGCTGGTAATAAGCCATCAGTAGGCATGGAGGCCGCCAATGAGGCGCTCGAAACCATTATTGAGGTGCTGAGTACCAACACCAAGATGGTATTTATTACCGCTGGTATGGGTGGTGGTACCGGTACCGGTGCCGCTCCGGTTATTGCAAAGGCTGCTCAAGATTTGGGCATCCTCACCGTAGGTATCGTAACGCTTCCCTTCCGTTTCGAAGGGCCAAAGCGGTTTAACCACGCCCTCGAAGGCATTAAGGAGATGCAGAACTACGTAGATTCGCTGCTGGTTATTAATAACGAGCGTATCCGCGAAATTTACGGCAATCTGCAGCTCTCCGAGTCGTTTTCGAAGGCCGACGATGTGCTGGCCATTGCGGCAAAGGGTATCGCCGAAATTATTACCGTTCACGGATACATAAACGTCGACTTTGCCGATGTGGAAACCGTGATGCGCAATAGCGGCGTGGCGCTAATGGGTTCGGGTAAGGCCAGCGGTCCCGATAGGGCTCGCATAGCCGTAGAGGCGGCGCTAAATTCGCCTCTGCTGAACAACTGCAACATTCAAGGTGCTAAGAATATTCTCTACAACATACAGTCGGGACTTAGCGAGATTACCATGGACGAGTTGGGTCTTATTGGCGACTACATTCAAAATGCAGCCGGCAACGGTGCCGACGTAATCTGGGGTAACGGTCTCGACAAGTCGCTTACCGACGAGATTAGTATTACCATTATTGCTACCGGATTTTCGTCATCGGTAATTCCCGAGCTGCTGAGCATGAATCCACCAGCGGTAACCAAGGTGTCGCTTCCCGAACCCGAAATGGATGAGGCTAAGCCCGAGTACGTGGTGCTCGACTTGGATAGCAACGAGAGGCTTTCGTACTCCGATGAGACTGTTGAGCAGGATGAGCTGGTAGAAACCATTGGAGGTTTCGAGGTACGCACCATTCAGCGTCCAACTGCCAACCAGTTTCAGGGTGCCCGATCGGCGCAGGATCCGAAAAGCCGCGAGCTTACCGATAGCCGTATCGACGAGCTGGAGAAGGTTCCGGCCTACATGCGTAGCCAGAAAAACTCGGAGGCCAAAATGCGTGATAACGAGCAGGTGTCTCGCTTTACCATCTCCGATGAGAGCAGCTTGCTGATCCGCCCCGATAACTCGTACCTCCACGACAACGTAGATTAGATTTGTTTTCGAGCCATAACAAAACCGCCACCTTTCCGATTATCGGGGAGGTGGCGGTTCTACTTTAGGCGTAGGCTAGTTGGGCTTCGTTAATTGGGAGACGTTTGGTAGCACCTAACCCGGTATTATCGGTTTTCCCCTACCTACATGCTCGACAAATCGGAAACTTTTACCGATTTACGCACAGAGGTGAGTAGGGAGAAAGTCCGTTTTGGTTCACCAAAAAAAATGGGTATTCCCCCATATCCGCAAAAAAAAGAATTTAACATTTCTGGAGGGTTAGCTTTTAATAGGGTATTCCCCCATAGAATTCGGTAGAAAGTGAACCTCTCTATTCCTAACCTGCTGCGCATAATCATCTCGCCTAATATGGGTAGGTTACCTGCCGAAGGTACACAGAGGTGCTTCTAGAGCCTTTTATTCGCTTTGACAGCTCTGTATGGAGCTCTTTTCCTGCAGCCGCCTGCTGTTTATTCCCACCAATTAGCTGCCAAAATAATTATGTATGGCTACTGCAATAAGTAGGGTTTTACCCAATTGAGCAGGGGGTGGCCGCTGTCATAAATTTGTTCTTGTCAGTTTGAATCAAAAAAAAATTGTCGAACCAAAAAAACATGAGTCATGAAAAAGTTTGGATTTCTTCTCGGACTTACGCTTCTAGGCATGGTCACATTTGCTCAGATGGCAGTTAACAACAAGGTGGTAATTAAACAAATCGGAATTATCAACACTGTTGCAACAACTCAGACCGGTAGCTTCAACTACGGTTATGTATCGCAAATGGGTATAGACAATGGAGCGGTTCTTACCCAAAAGTACTTCGCTAATGTAGGTGTAATTAAACAGTTTGGAATTGGCAAC
>CAXYUU010000350.1:0-4130 GCA_964292015.1 uncultured Acetobacteroides sp. | reverse complement strand
TTTTTTGAACTCGCGGAAGCTGGTAAGCTGGCGCTGGATGTGGGCGATTTTACCATCGAGGGATGATAGGAAGTTAAGCCAAGCTATGTTTTAACATAGAGCATAGCGGTATGGCTATGCTCTGTGTTGATGGTTAAAATTCCCTAACTCGTATGGCAAGCTGAACTGCAGTAGTAGCAACCGTTTGATTTGAGGTAGTGATTTTTAGCCTCTCTTACGGCTTCTGCGCAGGTAGAGAATTCGCCTAAATAGATTCGGTTCTCAATGTTTGGCAGATAAGAACAATTAGAGGTGTGAACCTCGTGATCGCCGTTGGCTTGGGCGTTTTTGTTTACATAGTACTTTGACATGGTTAATTTCTCCTATGAGTTTAAGTTAATAAGTTGAATAGGGTAATGCCTTTTTGTGCTGTTTGCACTCTCAAATGTAGCAGTAAGGTATTAAATGGAACGAAAAAATACATAGTAGTTATTAACAAGTGGGAAAAGTTATTAACATAAGGTGTGACGCCGGTGAAAATAGGTGTAGGCGAGAGGGGCTGGGGGCGATATTGTGCTAAGAAGATGCTTAAATGAGAGGTTTGTATTGGTACGTTAACATTTCTGGTTACTTTAGGGGAAATTTTTACAATAGGGTATGACGGTACAGGAATATACTGATAGGCTAAACATACGTTTTAAGACGGGAATATCGACCGAGCATACCTACCGAGGTGATCTACAGCAACTGATAGAGAGCCTGGTACCTGAGGTGAGCGCCACCAATGAGCCTAAACGACAGAAGTGCGGTGCACCAGACTACATCATTACCAAAAAAGATATACCGGTAGGCTTTATTGAGGCTAAAGATATTGGGGATAAAGACCTTAGTGGAGCAAAGAGAACGGGAAATAAGGAGCAGTTTGATCGCTACAAAGCTTCGCTAGGCAACCTTATTTTTACGGATTACCTCGATTTTCACCTGTACCATAACGGGCAATTTGTTACAAAAATAGCCATTGGAGAGGTATCGAATGGCGGAATTACTCCGCTATCGGAAAATCACCTGCAGTTTACCAACCTGATTAAGGATTTCTGCGAGCAGGTAGGGCAAACCATTAAGAGCCCTAAAAAACTGGCCGAGATGATGGCGGGTAAGGCACGGCTACTGGCCGATATTATTGAGCGAGCGCTAACAAGCGATTCAGATAACAACGAAGACAGTACCCTTAAGGAGCAAATGGTAGCCTTTAAGGAAATTTTGATACACGATATTACGCCTAAGGGTTTTGCCGATGTATACGCCCAAACGATAGCCTACGGGATGTTTGCGGCAAGGCTGCATGACCCTACACTTCCTACTTTTAGCCGACAGGAGGCTGCGGAACTTATTCCAAAGACCAATCCTTTTCTTCGCAAACTTTTTGGCTACATAGCGGGACCAGATATCGACGATCGGATAAAGTGGATAGTGGATAGCCTTGTTGAGATATTTTTAGCCTGCGACGTGGCGGAACTGCTACAGGATTACGGGAAGGCCACCCAAATGGAAGACCCTATAATCCACTTCTACGAAACATTTTTGGCAGAGTACGACCCGAAGCTCCGTAAGGCGCGGGGGGTGTGGTATACGCCCCAACCTGTGGTGAACTTTATTGTAAGGGCGGTAGACGATATCCTTAAGACCGAGTTTGGGCTAAAGGATGGGCTGGCCGACAAGAGTAAAACCACCATAAAGGTGGATGCACAGGGTAAGAAGGTAGACCAGCAGGTGCACAGGGTGCAAATACTTGATCCAGCGACAGGAACTGGTACCTTTTTGGCCGAGGTGGTAAAGCATGTTCATAAGCGGTTTGAGGGACAGCAAGGGATTTGGAGCAGCTACGTGGAGGATAACCTAATACCCCGGTTAAACGGTTTTGAGCTGCTGATGGCCTCGTATGCCATGGCGCACCTGAAACTGGACATCCTGCTACGCGATACGGGCTACAAGGCTAAAAGGGAGCAACGCCTACGGGTGTACCTGACCAACAGCTTAGAGGAGCACCACCCCGATACGGGCACGCTATTTGCCAACTGGCTGAGCACGGAGGCGAACGAGGCCAACCGCATTAAGCGGGATGCGCCGGTAATGTGTGTGATTGGGAATCCGCCATACTCGGTTAGCAGCACGAATAAGGGTGCGTGGATTGAGAGCCTTACTGCCGACTATAAGAAGGATTTAAACGAACGAAATATTCAACCGCTTTCGGACGACTACATTAAGTTTATCCGTTATGGGCAACACTACATCGAGAAGAATGGCGAAGGTATACTTGCCTACATCTCGAATAACAGTTTTTTAGATGGTATTATACACAGACAAATGCGTAAGCATTTGCTGGAAACGTTCGATAAAATCTACATCGTTGACCTACACGGTAATGCCAAAAAGAAGGAGCGAGCACCAGACGGAGGTAAAGACGAAAATGTGTTTGACATCATGCAAGGGGTGTCGATTAACCTGTTTGTAAAGAACGGAACTAAAAAGAAGGGAGAACTTGCTAATGTGTTTCATTATGATTTATTTGGAAAGAGGGAGAGTAAGTATGATTTACTAAAAAATAGTTTACTGAAAAACATTGAATGGTCCAAATTGGAACCTAATAAGCCTGATTACTACTTCGTTTGTAAAGATTTTAGTTTACAAGATATTTACGTAAATGGGTTTAAGATTGATGACCTGTTTGTTATTAATTCAAGTGGCATAAAAACACATCGGGATCATTTTGTTATAGATATTGATATTAATGAGTTGATAGGAAGAATAAAGTTATTTTACAATAAAGAGTTAGATAGCAGTAAGATAGGGCTAACATTGAATTTGAAAAATAATAGAGATTGGATTATTGATGAAGCACGAAATAAAGGAAATTATGATATTTCAAAAATTTCACAAATAGGTTACAGACCGTTTGATAGGAGAAATTGCTATTATGATAGCACATTAATTGATTTTGGAAGAGAAAAAGTGATGAATCATTTTCTAAATCACGAAAATTTGGGATTATGTGCATTACGGCAATCAAGAAATGGTGAGCAAGGGACTTTCTGGATAAATAATGTAATTGTAGGTAAAGATGTAATCTCTTCGTTAGATACTTGTACTACATTCCCACTATACATATACCCAGAAACAACAGGGAAACTACAACTGGTTAATAAAGAAGAACGAATACCGAACATAAAACAAGAGATCGTAATCCAAATAGCAGAAGGTTTAAGCTTAAGGTTTACCAATGAAAAGGAAACTACTACAGATTTAACACTAGCGACCTTTGCCCCAATAGACATACTGGACTACATCTACGCAGTACTTCATAGCCCGAAGTATAGGGAGAAGTACAAGGAGTTCTTGAAGATTGACTTTCCGAGGGTGCCGTACCCGACCGACCAAGCGAAGTTTTGGGAGCAGGTGAGGCTGGGTGGCGAGCTGCGCCAGCTACACCTGCTAGAGAGTGAGGTGGTGGATAACCGGATTACCACCTACCCCGAGGATGGGAACAACGTGGTGGATAAGCCGAGGTTTGAACTTGCGGACGATGCAAGTACAGGGAAGGTTTGGATTAATGGCGAGCAGTACTTTGACGGTGTGCCATTAGTTGCCTGGGAGTTCTACATTGGGGGCTACCAGCCAGCGCAGAAGTGGCTTAAGGATCGCAAGGGGCGCGAGCTGTCGTTTGACGATATCCTACACTACCAGAAGATTATCGTGGCCCTGACGGAGACGGATAGGCTGATGAAGGAGGTGGATGTTGTTGGGGTGGTGTGATGTGAATAAAATCGACAAAAAGAGTGATATATAGCAAAAAAGTGATATAAAGTAGAAAAAAGTTCTATTTTTGTTGCTAATTATTAACCCATAGGTTAACTTTGACGTGAAAAGGAAATGTAAACCATTAAGGAAATCTAAGGACGGCAAACGAGCAATCTACATTGATTCAGAAAACATGTCTGAAATTCTTAACTATATCAAACAAGATGATAGTCACAAAAGGAAATTCAACTTGATTGTAGAACTGATTTTGGGTGGGTATAGAAATAGTGAATTGTATGATAAAGAGTGATATATAGCAAAAAAGTGATATAAAGTAGAAAAAAGTTCTATTTTTG
>CAXYUU010000349.1:0-4131 GCA_964292015.1 uncultured Acetobacteroides sp. | reverse complement strand
CGTACCCTACACCGTTCGGTTTTCGAAAATCACGCCAAACATTCCGGTTCCCAATACCGAGTTTGTGTTTAACACTAAAACCCATCCTAACGTAGAGGTAATCGATATGCGATAAAAAAAGAAGAATGCTCCAGTCGGGCATTCTTTTTTTTATCGGTACGTCGTATGCGAATTTGCAAGGGGACTATTCGTTTATTGCCAAAGAAGCGGGTTTTCTTCTGTATCTAAGGTTCTATTTTTGTTAAAGATTGCAATTAGACAGTTTACTTAAAATCTTACAACCGAGCTCAAGCCCAATAGCACGTTGGGTTACCCTCCATTCGAGTTCGTAGTTCTTCTTTTTGAATGTGTTAATGTTGTATAACTTAACTTTTTTATGTTGTTAACGGTAGCAGGGTGTGATACATTTGTACTTATTCGTAGTTATTTAAAAGGTAATCTATGTTTTGGTTTGAATTACTCGTTGTCCTACTTGCAATATTTGTAGGTGCCAGATTAGGAGGAATAGGGTTAGGTGTTATGGGGGCTGTCGGCCTTGCCGTTCTAACTTTTGGGTTTCATCTTCAGCCAACAGCTCCTCCGATTGACGTAATGCTAATGATTGTTGCGGTGGTTACTGCTGCTGGAGCATTGCAGGCTGCCGGAGGGTTAGACTACTTGGTGCAGCTGGCCGAGAAGGTGCTTCGAAAAAATCCTAAACAAATAACTTTCTTAGGTCCTTTAGTTACGTATGTTTTTACGCTTGTCGCCGGAACAGGACATGTTTCCTATTCCGTTCTTCCAGTTATAGCGGAGGTGGCTACCGAGACAAAAATACGACCAGAGCGGCCTCTTTCTATTGCGGTTATTGCATCTCAGCAGGCTATTACGGCCAGCCCAATTTCTGCAGCAACGGTGGCGTTGCTCGGTATGCTTGCTCCTTTTGGGATCACCCTTGCCGACATACTAATGATTAGCATTCCTTCGACTCTTTTTGGTGTGCTTATCGGTGCTATAGTTGCTTCCCGAATTGGTAAGGAGCTTGATCAGGATCCTGAATATCTTAAAAGAGTAAAAGAAGGGTTGATATCACCTCATGGAAAAATTGATAAATCATCAAAGACAGTTCCCTTTTCTGCAAAAATATCCGTTGTCCTATTCCTTCTTGGCGCAATTCTTATCGTGCTGTTTGGCTCTTTCGAATCGTTAAGGCCTATATGGATCTCAAACGGAGTAACAACGAAGTTGGGAATGCCCGACACTATCGAAATTATAATGCTCTCTATTGCCGCATTGATACTGATTTTTGGAAAGGTCAATGTTGCAAAAGTTGGTCAAGGATCTGTTTTCTCGGCAGGCATGCAGGCCGTTATTGCTATTTTTGGTATTGCATGGATGGGGGATACTTTTTTCAAGGGTAATATGCCATTTCTCGAATCTTCGCTTTTGTCGATGGTTACGGCTTATCCTTGGCTTTTTGCGTTCGCATTGTTTATTTTATCGATCTTACTGTATAGCCAGGCTGCTACCGTTAGGGCGTTAGTTTCTTTCGGGATCGGACGTGGACTTCCTGCCGCTTCTATTATTGCCATGTTTCCAGCGGTAAATGGTTACTTTTTCATTCCTAACTATCCTACAATTGTTGCCGCAATAAATTTTGATAGAACGGGAACAACTCGGATTGGGAAGTATGTGCTTAACCATAGCTTTATGATACCAGGGCTGGTAGCTACAGCCGTTGCTATTGTTATGGGTTTTTTACTAGCTACAATCATTTTATAGTCGAATATAAAAACTTGAGAAAATGAGAAATGAATCGATTAGAAGAACAATTAGCATAGCATTTTTGCTTTTGTTCGGGCTTTTTGCTTTTTCTAGTAATGCTTTTGCTCAAACTACGAAGTTGCCCAAGATTGCGATTCTTGCAACTGGAGGAACTATTGCAGGTGTAGGACAGTCGGAAGTAAGTACCGCGTATAAGTCTGGTGCAATTACTGTCGACAAACTTCTTAGCGCTGTTCCTCAGATTAACTCTATTGCAGCTGTTCATGGTGAGCAGGTTGTTCAAATTGGCAGTCAGGATATGAACGACATGGTTTGGCTTAAGCTGGCTAAGCGCATAAACGAACTTGCAAAAACAGATGTTCAGGCTTTTGTGATTACTCATGGAACCGATACGCAAGAGGAAACTGCGTACTTCCTTAACCTCGTTTTAAAAACGGACAAGCCGGTAATTCTTGTGGGATCGATGCGCCCTTCTACTGCTTTAAGTGCAGATGGACCTAAGAATCTTTACGATGCGGTAGCCTGCGCTATTGATCCTTCGTCTGTAGGGCGTGGGGTAATGATTGTTATGAATGATAAAATCCTAGGTGCTGATGATGTTACCAAAACGATGACAACACCTGTCGAAACCTTTAATTGTCCCAATTACGGTCCTCTAGGATATATGTATAACGGGAAACCAATTTTTACAAGAACTTCATTGAAGAAACATACGGTAAAAAGTGAGTTTTCTGTAGATAATTTATCAGAACTTCCTCGAGTAGAGATTGTTTATGGCTACTCCAATGTTACTCCTTTATTTGTAGACGCAGCTGTTAAGGCAGGAGCGAAGGGCATTGTTTATGCAGGAGTAGGAAATGGAAATCCGTCAACATCGCTTCAAGACGCTCTGGTTTCAGCTCGTAAGTCGGGGGTTGCTATTGTTCGATCATCTAGGGTGTTTAGTGGCCCAACTTCTCAGTTTGACGAAGTAGATGATGATAAATGCGAATTTGCTGCTTCGTGGTATAAAAATCCCCCAAAGTCACGAGTTCTGCTGATGCTTGCTTTAACTAAAACATCAGACTATAAGGAGATACAGCGAATGTTTATTGAGTACTAGCGCGATCTTTTGCTTTTAAGCAGAAGATACTACAATTTGTACCTAGTGTTTTAAATTAAAAAAGAATGAAGATGATAAAAAAAGCAGGTTTAATAGGTGTGCTTTTAATTGGAACATTCGTAGATGTGTCGGCACAGGAATTTACGCCTCAGTACATAATAAGTAAGGCGAGTTTTCAAGTAGAAACACGAATAGACGCAAATAATGAGTTTGATGGGGATTTTTATAAGACCCACTTTGCGGCTAAGAATTTTAATCTTGTTCTTAAAGGCAATATATCTGATCGTATAAGCTATAAGATTCGCCAGCGCCTAAATCGGGCAACAGCAGGTGAGGATAATTTTCTTAACGCTACCGATCAAGCATGGATTGCTTTTGATGCTACAGATAGGTTTACAGTAACTGTTGGCAAGCAGACTGTCGCTTTAGGCGGTTTCGAATACGACTATGCTCCAATCGACATGTATATTCCAAGTATTCTGTATAACAATTTTCCAGGTTATAAGGTCGGTGTTGATTTAGGCTATAAGGTCGGGAGTGGAGATGTTCACTTCCAAATTACCAATGGTTCACTATCTCCAGTTGAGGCGACAGCTACACACTCGTTTTTGAACTATTCCTTTGCGTTTAACGGGAGGTATACTGAGGGTGTTAACTTTCGTCATTCCATTAACTATTTGGAGTACGAGATTGGGAAGTTTATTAATGTGATCTCACTTGGACATCAGTTTAACGTTGATAAGTTTTCTTTGGAAGCCGATTTAACTAATCGAGCTTATGCTGATAATATGAAGCTCTTTAAGGATTATACTTTAACTGGTAATTTTAAGTATGATTTTGGAAAGGTTGTCGGATTTGTAAAGTTAGGGTTCGATGAGAATCAAAACTATAAGGCAACCCCTAATGTAATTGGAGCACGTGAAAGTCAGCTTGTTTATGGGCTTGGTGTAGAATACTTCCCATTCGAATCTAAAAGCATTCGTTTTCATGCTTACTATTCAAGTAGTCAGTATGACATGCTAAATTCAGCAGTAGCTGGAACAAATGTGATTAATTTGGGATTACGTTGGAATCTCAAATTACTATAGATTGCATTATATAGGTACATAGAGGACGTTCTTTTGGACGTCCTCTTTCTTTGGACAAGCGGTTGGTTTTAGTATTGCGTTTTAAAATAGAGATCCATTTTGTTTGTTTTTCAAATGTGTTGAAAATAGTTCCCCCTTCAACGCCCTGACCCTAAGCGAGCCAACAAACGTTAACGG
>CAXYUU010000348.1:0-4137 GCA_964292015.1 uncultured Acetobacteroides sp. | reverse complement strand
TCATTAGATCCCGTGACAAGCACGGGATGACACTCCGAGGAAAGTTTCTTCCTTATCTTAATGACATTGCCGCCTACGGAGGCATGGGGAGGACAAACCCTTGATTAGAGCACCTAGCCTCTTACCTCTAAAATTTGATTCTCAAGTTGGGATGTATAAGATGAGACGGAAGCAATTACGAACCTCGATGTGCAATTTTAAAAGTAGCCAGCGCAGGTTCAAACAAAAACAGAAATAGCCTAAGAACCATGGAAATTAAGGATACCATTCTAATTATTGACGATGAGGTGCAAATACGGCGCCTGTTGGAGATAACCCTGTCGGCCAACGGCTACAGTATTGCCGAAGCAGCCAATGCCAAGGACGGAATGGTGGCTGCCGCATCGCACACCCCCGCTCTAATTGTTCTAGACCTAGGTTTACCCGATATGGACGGGCAGCAGGTGCTAAAAAAGCTGCGCGAATGGTACCTAAAACCCATTATTGTGCTCTCGGTACGCAGCTCGGAAGACGACATCGTTACCGCACTCGACTCCGGAGCCAACGATTACCTCACCAAACCCTTTCGCAACAACGAGCTGCTAGCCCGAATCCGTGCGTGCATACGCTTAAGCAACAGCAAGGAGGTTTCGCCCATCCTCAAATTTGGCCTGCTGGTAGTCGACCTTAGCAGCCACTCCGTAAAAAAAGATGGCGAGCTCCTAAAGCTAACCTCCACCGAGTATAACCTGCTGGCGCTGCTGTCCAAAAATGCCGGAAAGGTGCTCACCCACCAGCAAATACTTAAGGAGGTATGGGGACACGGCTACATCGAACAAACCCAGTACCTAAGGGTGTTTGTGGGGCAGCTGCGAAAGAAGATCGAGGTAGATCATGCCCACCCGGCCCTTATAAAAACCGAGGCAGGCATTGGGTACCGCTTTGCCGAAAGCGAGTAGCCCATCCGACCAGGCACACAACGCAAGTAAAACCGCTAATCAACCGTAGTATTCGTATAAAAGTAGGCCAGCCAACCGCCAGCCCACACACGGCCTCCCTAACAAGTGCTAGCGAGCCGTAGCAACAACAACAACCCGTTCCTGTCGTAAGCAACCGAGCCCCCAAAACAGGTGGTTTAGCGATAGCTATACGCCTACGAACAGGCCAACTTAAACAACACCGTACAAAATGAAAAAAATGCTTTTTCTGCTGATGGGCCTATCAGCTAGCCACGCTTTTGCCCAAACCGAAATGGCCCCAAAGGCGCCTTTCGAAGGAATGAACACCACCTGGATTAACGGGCAAAACCGTCAAACCGAATTCCCGCTTGTTCTAAACGATCACAACGGGCAAGCCATAGTAACGGCAATGGCCTACGTAGATGCGTACCTTAACTACGACTTCAACAACCCCATCGACAACACCCACATCGGCTCGGCAACCATCGGTAGGCACAAGGAGTTCACCCTAAACCTTGCGACCATCGGCATCGAGTCGTACTACAAGAATACCATCGGTAGAATATGGCTGCAAACCGGTAGCATGACCAACCTGATACAGGAAACCGATGCCACCACCCTTAGAGGCCGAAACACCGGCACTAGCAACCTAAAGATGATCCGCGAAGCCGCAGCTGGCTACCATTTCGACCTGATGAATGGCCTTAATGCCGAGATGGGGATATTTAGCAGCTTTATCGGAATGGATAGCTACCTCACCCAGGAAAACTGGAGCTACCAGCGCTCGATGATTGGCGACTTCGTACCGGCCTACTTCTCGGGTGCCCGCCTTCAGCTATTCCCCTCGTGGAAATTTAGGACAGAGCTGTGGCTGGTAAACGGATGGCAAAGCTACAACAGCTGGAATTCGGCTGTTGGTGTGGGGAATGCCAACCTGTGGAGGCCATCCGAAAACCTTCAGCTAACCGCCAGCCTCTACCTCGGCAAGGAGAGCCGCACTAGCACCTACCGCTTTCACCACGACAACAGCATTGCCTACCGCTACTTCAGCAGCAGTAGCACCAAGGGCATTTCGCAAGCTGCCCTAGCGGTAAATACCCACTACGGATTTCAAAATGGCGATGGCGCAACCCCTTCGTCGCAGCATATATTCGGTATTGCGGCCTCCAACCGCGTTTGGCTGATGAACAGCAAGGTGGCGCTTACCCTTCGCTTCGACTACCTTACCAACCCGGGACTTTACCTTGCCTTTACCCCATCGCCCGCTACGCCCAACGCGTACACCAACGCCCTTGCGGCCAGCAGCGACCCCAAGCTCGACATCAGGCAGCTTACCGCAACTCTCGACTTTATGCCCAACAGCTTTACCACCCTTAGGCTGGAGTACGGCTACCGTTCGAGCAACATTCCCTACTTTGCCGGACATGGCGGCACCACCTCGCCCGACGGTTGGATGGGTACACCCACCAGCAGCTGGACACCAAGCCTCATCGACACCGAAAGTAGGGTAACCCTTGCCGCCTCTTTTAGGCTATAGCCAGCAGTAAACCCGCTCGTCCCGCCACTGCGTACGAGCGGGTCCACTATACTTTTGCCCAAAACTTCCCAATACCCCATACACCAAATTATGGGTGCCCCCAAAGAGATATAGCTACATCACGTAGCTTACCGATAGTAGATTAGGTTAGGTTTTAGTAAGTGTTAACGCATATTTTAATTTCCAGCAATGGGAATACCCCCAATCCTGAGTGGTTTTAGCGCTGGGGGAATTTTTTATACCCTGAATAAAATGCATGGCTACGAAAAAACATAAGCTATTTCGATTTGTGCGAATAACCTTCTTCGCTTGATATTCAACCGCACTTCGGCTGATGCTTTTTGCATATAGCCTACCCCGCATTGCATGCAGGGCTATCCAAATTTAACACTTCCAGTACAACCATTTAGCGGCTACCTGTAGCATAACAATCGAGGATAAGCAGCTACACATTGCTCTTACAGCGCAGTCAGAAGCCCGAATGGGCTTCAATACGAATAGCCCCGAGTGAAACTCGGGGGAGCGGCAAAAATGGGTAACCAACCACAACGTGGTTGAATAGGATCAACCGGAAAGAGCAAACCCGCATTTGATGATCCATACCCAATAGATTAGGGACAGAAAAAATACGCCAACCCGCACCCTACCCCTTCAAAACAAAATAAAGACAGCAATACGGCATCAGCTCAACCAATTATAGAAGAAAGTACCACCAAGTAGGGTCCCCAACAAAAGGTTAAACGTATCGCAAACTTCGTCAGTAGTACCATAATCGAAAAGAAAGATTCTAGCCGCTTTACCTATAATATCAAAATCACCATTTAAAATATTAGCGTCATCTATCTCTAAAACCATTGGCTAGCTTAATAGCTGAAGATCTGCATTTTGAATATGGCCGATTTACTCGGAAACCAATTTTTAAACGGCGGAAAGCACTTACCAAGTAACGGCCACCATATTACAAGTAGCTATCCATGTAGAGCTAAAAATAGCAGGTTAGCAGCTAGAAGCTGAGAACTAACGACAATAAAGCACATTCCTTAATCTATACTAACACATCCATAGGCTATACTAAACAAATGGTTGTATAACAAAGATGCCTCTACCAGCGTATAGGCGGAAGTATATACATAAGGAAATCACCCTATTGGGTGACAAGTTAAGCGTGTAAAGAGAAAAGTGCATCCATATTTTTTCATGTCTTTAAATTATTATTAAACTTTCTAAAAAATATCAAAATGGAACTTCATTCGGCAGTAAATTACACACAATTGGTCTGATAAAGGCAAAAAAAACACAAGCTAGTAAGATCAATGGCTAAGCAGAATTAGCCTTGTATTCTGCAAAATACCACTGCAAAAAACCAGCTCAAACTATGAAGGAAGTACGCAGAAATTTTGGGATGTCGGACAATGACATGCTAACTTCAGCAAAAACTTTAGCCATGCATGCGAAGGAAGATTTTGCTGAGCTAAAGAAGGTAGATCCAACGCTAACTATTGAAATAGTTGACAAATGGATTTTGGATATCGACGAAGGTCTTGAAGATTTTTCGAGCCTACAAACAAGGAGTAACATTACCTCGGCAACGAACTCTGTTAATACCATAATGGTGGAGTGCAAGGATGAGCTACAGCTGATCCCAAAGATTGTGTTAGCCAG
>CAXYUU010000347.1:0-4147 GCA_964292015.1 uncultured Acetobacteroides sp. | reverse complement strand
TTAGACTCCTCAATTAACGTACGGTTTATGTAGATTTGCTTCTGATGATATGCTTTTACCCATTCTCCTCTGCCGTATGTAGCGTTAAGAAATATTTTTAGCAGCATAAGGTTGCGGGCTGGTTCAAAGTACCCTGATGGTATTTTTTCCTGTTTGATGTATTTGGGGGCGTTTGCAACACCATTGTCTGATGTGAGAATAATAAGAACGTTTTGTTTTCCAATATTATCAGAAAGAAATTTTATTAGATGTCCCATATCCTCATCTAAGCGGTAGTATGTATCTTCCATCTCAATTGATGTTGGTCCGTACTTCCTCCCAATATGCTTATTGGCGTCAAGGGTTATTGTGAGCAAATCAGTAGCGTCATCTTTACCTAAGCCTTCGTTTACGATAGTTGCGATGGCAAAATCTTTAGTAAGGTTATTGCCAAATGGTGTATCGGTTAATTTTTCGTATGTGGCACGACTTTTTGATTTGAATATTTTCCCTAGTTTGTCGGAATCTAAATTTGGCAGGAGTGCTTTTGCCGTGGTGTCAAAGTTTTCCTTTGAACTAAGGTATTTATTCAATGGTTTGGTGATGCCCCATTTGTTGTAGATATAGATATCTGGGAATTTCTTTTCGTTAAACTCATCTACCCATTTTGGGAGTTTTGCCATGTAGTAACTGCTGGTCATAAACTTTCCCATCGAAGGATCGAACCAGTAGGCTGCATCAGCGCTGTGGCCCGCTAAAAGAACCGATGAGGTGGGTTCTAACGCAATTCCAATAACCTTTGATTTTTTATTTGCCAATTTAATTTCGTCGCCTAGGGTTCCAGTAAGTAGATTACGTGGTGATATCTTGCCTAATTCGCCGAAACCACCAACACCTTCTTCTTTTGAATCTTGAACCGCCTTTACGTTTTGGTTTAATAAAGGGATATACCAGATATCGCCAACCATTCCATGTGTAGATGGGTTTGTTCCAGAGGCAATGGTTGCCAACCCAGGTGCAGATTGAGTAAAACTGTAGCTGAATTTCGCATTTTTACAAACAGCACCCTCTTCGATCAATACTTTAAATCCGTTATCCGAAAAGTTTTCGAGGTAACGTTGAAGGTAGTCGTAACGCATTTGCGTAACGACTATCTCCACGATAAGTTTTGGCTTTTCGGAAGGAATTGATCGGCCTTGAGCTAATGAGCACACTGCAATAAGCACTGCAATTATTGTGGCTAATATATTTCGCATTAAAAATGTCTTTTGTAGACGGTTAAACGTGCTTCGTGGTTAGACGTTGAAGCGGAAGTGCATGATGTCGCCATCTTGAACAACGTATTCCTTTCCTTCTACAGAGAGTCTTCCTGCTTCTTTACAAGCCGATTCGGATCCCAATTCGATGTAGTCAGAGTACTTAATTACTTCTGCACGGATAAAGCCCTTCTCGAAGTCAGTATGAATAACACCTGCAGCCTGTGGAGCCTTCGAACCTTTTTTGTAGGTCCAAGCGCGACACTCGGTTTTTCCGGTGGTGAAGTAAGTTTCCAAATTGAGTAATGAATACGCCGTTTTAATCAAGCGAGCAACTCCTGACTCATGTAGGCCAACTTCTTCGAGGAACATTTGGCGTTCTTCGTAGGTGTCGAGTTCTGCGATTTCAGCTTCTGTTTTAGCCGCAACGACTAAAAGTTGAGCGTTTTCATCTTTTACCGCCTCGCGAATCATTTCCACATAATTATTGCCGGCTACAGCACTAGCCTCATCTACATTACAAACGTAGAGTACCGGCTTTACGGTAAGTAAGTGTAGGTCGTAGCAAAGAGCCTTACCTGTTTCGTCGAGTTCGAGTACGCGCGCAGAGCGACCGCTTTGAAGAATTGTCTTGTATTCAAGAAGAATTTCGTAAAGTTTTTTGGCGCTCTTATCGTTGCCTGTTTTTGCCATTTTTTCGACACGGCTAATTCGAGTCTCAACAGTTTCGAGATCTTTTAACTGCAATTCGGTGTCAATAATTTCTTTGTCTCTTACCGGATTAATAGAACCATCAACGTGGGTAACATTATCATCGTCGAAACAGCGGAGGACGTGAATAATTGCATCTGTATCGCGGATGTTAGCGAGAAACTTGTTGCCAAGCCCTTCTCCTTTACTAGCACCTTTAACTAATCCTGCAATATCCACAATCTCAACAGTTGCAGGAACTATTTTAAGTGGCCTGTCAATGTCGGCAAGTTTAATTAGTCGTTCGTCGGGCACCGTTATCACACCAACATTTGGTTCGATGGTGCAAAAAGGGAAGTTCGCTGCCTGAGCTTTAGCGTTCGAAAGGCAGTTGAAGAGGGTTGATTTTCCAACATTAGGAAGCCCTACTATACCACATTGTAATGCCATTGTAAATTAACGTAATAGTTTGATTTAACGAGGCGCAAATTTAGTGTAAAAAAGATAGAACTCTCATTTTAAATGAGGTAAAACGCTTATTTGTGATCAAAATTACTAAATATTAGCTGGTTTATATACCTTATTCAGTTAACTTTGCGTCCGTTATTTTAACACTATCGGAATTTTTCAACACTCCTAAATTTGGTCTTCATGACAGAAATAGTAGAACTAAAACGAGTAGCTTCTCAAGTTCGAAGAGATATTATCCGAATGGTTTATGGCGTAAATTCTGGACACCCCGGTGGTTCATTGGGATGCGCAGACTTCATGTCAGCTCTATACTTCGTCATCCTTAATCACGATCCTAAAGATTTTTGCTTAAAGGGTAAAAATCAGGATATGTTTTTCCTATCTAATGGTCACGTTTCTCCAGTTTGGTATAGTGTTTTATCTCATGCTGGCTATTTTCCAGTAGCAGAGTTGGGTACATTTCGTAAGTTGGGATCACGGTTACAAGGCCATCCAACTCCAGATAAGGGAATCCCCGGTGTGCGTGTCGCTTCAGGATCGCTTGGACAAGGTTTGTCTGTTGCCATTGGTGCTGCATTAGCTAAGAAAATGAATGGCGATAAGTCGTTAGTTTTTACTTTACATGGTGATGGCGAACTTCAGGAAGGTCAGATTTGGGAGGCCGCAATGTTTGCTGGATCTAATAAAGTTGATAATCTGATTGCGACTGTAGACTATAATGGAAAACAAATTGACGGGCCTGTTGACAAGGTGCTTTCTCTTGGTGATCTATCTGCTAAGTGGCGTGCTTTTGGTTGGGACGTACTTACCATGGACGGTAACGTTATGGAACAGGTAGTTGAAACCTTAGGTAAGGCAAAATCTTTAACAGGGAATGGTAAGCCAATTGTTATCCTTATGAAAACCGAAATGGGATGTGGGGTTGACTTTATGATGGGAACTCACGCGTGGCATGGTAAAGCGCCAAACGCTGAGCAAACTGAAAAGGCACTTGCCCAATTAGAGGAAACTTTAGGCGACTACTAATCGATCAACTTTTCAAGACTAATAGTGATGGTTAAATACGAAAATACAGGAAGCAAGGATACCCGTTCGGGTTTTGGTGCTGCTCTCGATATACTTGGAGATACTAATCCAGACGTTGTAGCCCTTTGTGCCGATCTTATCGGCTCGCTAAAAATGGATAATTTTGTTGCAAAGCACCCCGAACGCCTTATTCAAACAGGTATTGCTGAAACCAACATGGTTTGTATGGCCGCAGGATTGGCTATTTCGGGTAAAATTCCATTTGCAGGAACCTTTGCTGCATTTGCATCGGGTCATGTTTACAATCAGCTTCGTCAGTCGGTAGCTTATTCCAAAACGAATGTGAAGATTGCTGCATCGCATGCAGGTATAACTCTAGGCGAAGATGGGGCTACTCACCAAATTATGGAAGATATAGGGTTGATGAAGATGCTTCCCAATATGGTGGTTATAAACCCTTGCGATTTTAACCAAACAAAAGCGGCAACTCTTGCCGCTGCCGAATATGTAGGACCTGTGTACCTTCGATTTGGACGTCCTGTTGTGCCAAACTTTACCCCAGCCGATCAGAATTTTGAAATTGGTAAGGCTGTCATGATGAATCCTGGTAAAGATGTAACTCTGATTGCAACAGGTCACCTTGTTTGGACTTGTATTCAGGCTGCCGAGTTGCTCGAAAAGGAAGGCGTTAGTGTTGAACTAAACAATATTCATACTATCAAACC
>CAXYUU010000346.1:0-4150 GCA_964292015.1 uncultured Acetobacteroides sp. | reverse complement strand
GGCTATCCGGGTTCGTTGGTTCAGGAGTTTGGGTTAGATTCGGGTTTCGGTCTACCTAAAAGCGATAGGGGGTTTATAGACCTCCAGCTGCCCAACTACACCTACCCACTTCGTTTAATTCTTACTCCGTATGCCAATGAGGTGCGGCTAAGAACCGAGCTGAGCGACGATAGTACGGGCGAAACGTTACGCGCAGTTCTTGAGGAGAGCTGGAGAAGGAAGGCCGACCAGTATATGGATGGTACTGGGGTAAATATGCTTGTTGCCCATCTTCTTTTTACTGCCGACGAGGCCTCGACACCTGAGGAACCCGAGGAGGAGCGATCGATCGCTTTTATTGGTGGTGCGCAGGCTATCTTTACCGAAAACCTACCTGCCCAGGTGCAGTATGTTGCTCTTGGACATCTTCATCGAAAGCAAACGGTGAGCAACTCTCCCTGTCCGGTGGTTTACTCGGGCAGTCCTCTGGCCTACAGCTTTGGGGAGGCCGATCAGGATAAGTATGTAATGATTGTAGATCTGGAGCCGGGGCTACCTGCCGTTGTAACGCCGGTTAAGCTGGAGTCGTCGAAGCGGCTGCTGCGCAAAACTTTCGATAGTATTGATAATGCGGTTAAATGGCTTTCGGAGAATCAGGAGAACTATGTGGAGCTGACCATTAAATCGGACACGTATCTGACGGCTATCGACCAAAAGAGGTTGTACAGCGCGCATAGCCGTATTGTTGGCATCATACCCATGGTTAAGCTGGTTAAGGGCGATGCCCAAACTGATGAGCGCATCGACTTACAGGAGAATATGATGGATCTGTTTAAAAAGTACTTTGTTATGAAGAAGGGGGGGCAGGTGCCGGGTGAGAATATCGTAAGCTTGTTTGCCGAGGTTATTGCCAGCGAGGAAGACGAGGAAATTACTAACCTAGATCAAGAGTAGCCATGCAGCCAATATCGTTGACTATAAAGGGATTTCGCTCGTTTCGCGACGAGCAGCATATCGACTTTGAGGCGCTGACTAAAGCACACCTCTTTGGTATTTTTGGGGCAACCGGAAGCGGCAAGTCTTCCATTCTTGAGGCTATTTCGTTTGCCCTGTACGGCAATATTGCCGGGTTAAAAAACATCGACCTAATTAACCTTAGCTCCACCAGCTTAAAGATTGAGTACCACTTTAGGGTAGGGGCAAAGCACTACCGCTTTACCGTTACGGGAGAGCGTAATAAGAAAGACTTTGGTAAGGCGCAACCATTTTCGCGTTCGGCATACGAACAGGAAGATGGCCAGTGGAAACCACTTGAAAGTAACACCGCCGAAAGTATTCTAAAGCTGTCATACGACAACTTTAAGCGAACCACCATCATACCGCAGGGAAAGTTTATGGAGTTTCTCCACCTTACTGGTGGCGAGCGAACCTCCATGCTTCAGGAGCTCTTTAACCTGAACAAGTACGATTTGACCAATCGCATAAAAAGCTTGTGGGGTAAAACAAACAACGAGCTGGCTAATGTTGAAGGCCAGCTGCTGGGTATCGGGAATGTCGATGCGAAAGCTGTTGAGGATAAGCAAGCAGAGATGACCAGTTTGAAGCAGCAGGCAGAAGAGCTAAAGGTGCAGCTTGTCGCGCTAGATACCCAGGAGAAGGAGGTGGAGGCGTTGAGGCTACTTGTAGAGCAGCAGTCGGGTCTACTGATTCGTAAGGAGAGCTATGATAGGCAGTCCGCAGAGTACGAACGGTTAGAGCACGAGGTGGTGGAGTACGAGCAGCTCAGCATGAATTTGGGCGGTATTCTAAAGGCTCGGAAGGATTTACTTGGCGATATAGATAGGGTAAACAGGCTCATCGAGGAGCAGGCCGCTAAGCTTGCTAGCATACACGCACAGGCAGAGGCTCATGCCTCGATATTCGAGGAGGTTAAGGCACAGTTCGAAAAGCGGGATCTGCTTTCGGATGAAGCCGACGACTACGAGAGCTACAGCCGTTCGGTGGTGCTAGAAAAGGAGTGTGAATCGGTAACGGCAACAGTAGACGAGCTAACGGCTCAGCATGAGGCTCGAAAGCTGGATCTTGAAAAACAGGTAAGGATTGCCCATGAGGTAAGCACCAAGCTTCAAAGGGTTCATGCCGAAATGCCCGATCTAACGCTGCTCAGCAGCCTTAAGGATTGGTTTGTTGCTCAGAAAACAAGGGAGGATAATCTTATAAGAGCAAAAAAGGAGGTAGATGCAAAGCAGGGCGATGTGGCTAAGGCAGAGGCATCGCTTAAGGGTAACGTTTACTACGTCAAGTTTGCCAAAAATGGGGAGGTGCTCTCGGAGGAACAGCTTCAGCAGCAGGTAAGGGGAATTGATAATGATATTTTGGAAAAGCTAGCCCATGCCGAGAGGGAGCTGCTTATGCTTCAGGTGAAGGAGAATTTGGAGAGCTACATCAGCACCATACACGATGGGGAGGCCTGTCCGCTGTGCGGCTCGCTCGACCATCCCAACGTACTCGATAAAACAAATGTAGCAGCGCTCTTGCAGGAGGCAAATGCCACTGTTAACCAGCAGAAGCTGCGTAAAAATAATTTGGGCGAAGCCGTTAACCAGGTTGGAAAGCTCTACACCTTACTTAATGAGAAGCAGCAGCAGCATGCTCAAGCGGTTAGTGAGTGCGGAATCCTGCAGCAGGAGCTGGAGTGCTTCGTTAGCACCTTCGCCTTCGACGGATATGTCGTTGACGATAAGCAGCGGGTTCGCGACGAGCTGGTTAAGATGGGAGAGCTGCAAAAGGCAGTTAAAACGCTTACCGAGGAGTTGAAGGTTGCCACCGAGAGTAAGGATCGGCTACATACCGCAAACGAAATACAAAAGAAGGAGCTCGAAGGGTTTAGGGAAAAGTTTATAGCTAACCAGTCGCAGGTTGCCATTCTTCGGTTGCAGATAAAGGTATTGGAGGCAGAGCAGCTCGAAGATAAAAGTGCGAGCGAGCTAAACCGCCTAGCGGAAGAAAAACGGGTACAGTATAACCGTGTTGGCATTGCATACGAAAAGGCAGTAAAGACTAGGGACGAGCTAGGGCGCCTGCAAAGCGAGCTCGATGGCGGCTTGAAATCGAACCAGCTGCAGCTTCAAGGGTACCAGGCAAAGCTTTCGGAGTTAAGCCTCGAGCTAATGCAGAAGCAGCAGGAATTGGGCATTACCGATTTGACCTATGCCGAAACGGTACTGGCTAAGTCGCTTAACGTATCGGGCATCAAGGCGCAGGTGGCCGAGTATAGGAAAAGCGTGGGAGCCGTTATAGAACAGCTTCAACAGGTGGCGCTGTCGGTTGGCGGACGCGACTACAATGCTGAATCTCATAACGCGCTAAAGGAGCTGATGGCAGAGCATAGGCAGCAGCAGCAGGCCATATCGGGTAAGCTGGGTGCGCCTGCTAGCGAGCTGGCCGATTACCTGAAGCGTATGGAGGAGCTGGCAAAGCTTGCCCTGCAAAAGGATACGCTGTGTCTTCGGTTAAAGGATCTGGATGTGCTAACCGGGCTCTTTAAGGGGCGTGGCTTTGTAAACTTTGTGGCAACCATCTACCTACAAAATCTGGTGAAGAGCGCCAACGAGCGTTTCTTTAAAATGACAAACCAAAACCTCAGCCTCGAGCTCGATAGCGATAACTCGTTCTTGGTGCGCGACTACCTAAACGAGGGGCGTACCCGTCCGGCCAAAACCCTTTCGGGTGGGCAAACGTTTCAGGCATCGTTGGCAATGGCGTTGGCACTTGCCGATAGCCTGCCACGGGCCGAGTCGGATGGCGAGAGCTTCTTTTTCCTCGATGAGGGTTTTGGATCGCTCGATGGTGACTCGCTGGCCATTGTGATGCAAACGCTAAAGTCGCTTCGTAGGGAGAACCGCATTGTGGGGGTTATCTCGCATGTCGATGAGATGAAGGAGGAGATTCCAACGCATATTCGGGTTGTCCTTTCGGCAGAGCATGGTAGCGTGGTGTAATTGTTTGAAAAAAATTGTATTGATCCCGTCGGGGCGGCCCTATGTGGCCGCCCTCTAAGTAGGGGCAGCTATGCAGGGCCGCCCTCTTAGTAGGGACAGCCACGCAGGGCTGTGGCTACTTTAACGACATGGTTTGTATGGTTTTGTTCTTTAAGGTGGTGCTTTGTGGG
>CAXYUU010000345.1:0-4153 GCA_964292015.1 uncultured Acetobacteroides sp. | reverse complement strand
TACGCTAACCTCCCCATTTTTTTAACCGAAAAGGATTACCATCGACTAGACTCCTTGACCTCACCCGAGGCCATTAAGCATAAGATGCAGGCTAACTACGACAACCTACTTTCGCCAATGGGTGTGGCAATTAAAGATATCGTGGTAAAGGATCCGCTAGGATTGAGTAGCTCCGCACTATCGGGACTACAGGTATTTGGCGAGGCAGCAAGCTATAGCCTTTACGATGGATATATCTTCTCCGAAGATATGTCGATGATGCTGGTGATGGTCGATCCTGTTTATGGAACCGGGAGTACAGGCAAAAACGAGGCGTTAGTATCATCCATCGAAGAGCAGGCAAAGGAGGTTATGCAGCAGTGTCCTAATGTAAGCATAGAGCATTTTGGAGGGCCAAGTGTGGCGGTTTACAATGCTCGGCAGATAAAGATGGACACCATGATTACTCTCTCTATTGCCATTCTGATTATTGTAATCTTTATATCACTCGCATTTCGCAACTGGTGGGCAATGGTGCTCATCTCTGTTCCGGTACTATTTGGCGGTATCTTTGCCTTAGCCATGATCTACTTTATTAACGGCTCAATATCTGCCATTGCTATTGGAGCAGGTGCTGCTGTTTTTGGAATAGCGATGAGCTACTCCATACATGTGCTGTCGCATCGAGAGCATACCCAGTCTATCCGGCAGGTTATTCAGGAGTTGGCCTATCCCCTAACAATTGGCAGCTTTACAACTATAGGCGCATTTTTAGGCTTGCTATTTACCAACTCGAAGCTCCTTCGCGACTTCGGCCTTTTTGCGGCTTTATCGTTAATTGGCACCACCTTTTTCTGCCTGATATTCCTACCGCACCTGCTCTCGGAGAAGAAACCTGATAAGCAGAGTAAGCTCCTAATCTGGATCGAGCGGATCAACCGCTACCGGTACGATTCGAATAAATGGCTAGTTGGATTTATTGTTATCCTTGTTGGCATCTGCCTTTTCTGGTATAACGATGTACGCTTCGATAGCGATATGATGCATCTAAACTACGAATCGGAAAAGCTTAAAAAGACGGAGCAAAAGCTCAATTCGATATACAACGGATCGAACAAAAAAGTTCTGTTTGTATCCGCCCACGTAAACGACGACAGCTTACTTGTTGCCTATGCTACGCTAAACAAGAAGTTGGCACTACTCCAAGCCGAAGGCAAAATAGAAAAGTCGCTTTCTGCACAGCAGTATCTTATTCCTATTGAGGTTCAAAAGCAGCGAATAAAGTGTTGGAATGATTTCTGGACCAAGAAACGACGCGATAACGTTATTGCCCAAGTCGAAAAAAATAGTGCTGCGTTGCAATTTACCCCAGGCTGCTTTAGCCAGCTTGGGACGTTGCTTGATAAGCAGTATGTGCCGATCTCTTTCTCGGCTAAAGAGCTGTCGACATCGCCGCTGTTTAAAGATTGGGCTTCGTCTGTCGATTCATTGTCCATGCTTCTTACCCAGGTTACCATTAAAAATAAGTTTAAGGAGGAGGTATACCATAGGTTGGCCGCCGACAAGGATCTGGTTATAGTCGATCGGTCGTACTTTGCCCAGAAGATGGCCAAATCTATCAATAACGACTTCAACCTCATATTTGTAATCTGCGCCATTTTAGTTTTTATAGCCTTGCTGCTATCTTATGGGCGTATAGAACTTGCTATAATGGCGTTTATTCCAATGGCTGTAAGCTGGATTATCATCCTTGGCTTAATGGCGATATTCGGAATAGAGTTCAATATTGTAAACATCATTCTATCGACGTTTATTTTTGGTATTGGCGACGACTTTAGCATCTTTATCATGGATGGCTTGCTTAACGAGTATAAGACAGGTAAGAAGATGCTCTCCTCTCATAAAACGGCCATTTTCTTTTCGGCATTTACCACCATTGTAGGTATGGGAGCGTTGATTTTTGCAGGTCACCCCGCATTAAAATCGCTTTCGATGATCTCCCTTTTAGGAATGGTTGCCGTGCTACTTATTTCGTACACCGTACAGCCAATCATCTTCCGATTGCTAATAACCAGTCAGGTTGGTAGGGGCGGACTACCACTTACGGCCATGGGCATACTCCGCTCGTTGTTTGCCTACGTAATATTTCTACTAGGATGCCTGATGCTCCAAGTGCTAATGGTTGTTTTATGGATAGTTCCCTTTAATAAAAAGCAAAAGAAGTACTGGTTTCATATTGCCGTGAGTGGGGCAACGCGTATGATTGTGTCTGTTATGTTTATGATCCGAAAGGTTCACATCAACAGGTATAGCGAAGACTTCAAGAAACCGGCAGTTATAGTTGCAAACCATCAGTCCTTTATCGACATACTCGTGCTTTTGGGGTTAAATCCGAAAATGGTAATGGTTACCAACGGATGGGTTTGGCAATCGCCCTTCTTTGGGCGAATTGTTCGGTATGCCGATTTCTATCACAGCTCGAATGGGTACGAATCGTTGGTTGATTCGCTAAAGGACAAGATTGCAGATGGCTATTCGGTGGTGATTTTTCCAGAGGGGACACGTTCTGTTGATGGTTCTATAAAACGCTTTCATAAGGGGGCTTTTTATTTAGCCGAGCAGCTGAAGATGGATATTCTTCCCATTGTACTTTATGGTAATGGGATGGTTATTTCGAAGCAGCAGCCCCTTATTGTAAAGAGGGGAATAGTTGTAGCCGATATCCTAGAGCGTATTACCTATAGCGACACCACCTTTGGTAACGGGTATGCCGAACGATCAAAAAATATTACCGCCGCATTCCGATTGGAGCACGATAAACTCTGCACCCAGTATGGCAATGTCACCAATCCATACTTCTTAGAGGCGCTCATTAAGAGCTACACCTACAAGGGGCCGGTTTTGGAGTGGTACATGCGAGTTAAGGTTCGAATGGAGAAGAGTTACGATGTTTTTGATCGCTTAATTCCAAAGGATGCTTCGGTAACCGATATCGGTTGTGGTTACGGCCCTCTCTGCTTTATGCTCTCGATGGTTTCGCCTAAACGGATAATCCTCGGTATCGATTATGACGATGAAAAAATTGCGGTTGCCAATCATAGCTTTTTAAAGAGCGATAACCTCAACTTTGTTTGTGCAAATGCTGTAGACTACGCCATACCATCTTCGGATGTGTTTGTTTTGAACGACATTCTTCATTACCTGAGCCTCGATGCTCAGGAGGCAATTATAAGGAAGTGTATCTCGGCATTAAATCCCAACGGGAAAATTATTATCAGAGATGGGGATAAGTCGAAGAAGCAGCGGCACAAGCTAACGGCGCTATCCGAAAAATTTTCGACCGAGATATTGAAGTTTAACAAAACAGAAGGGGCGTTACACTTCACCTCGGCAGAACATATTGTAGCCATATCAGGGGCAAACGGTATGAATGTAACCATGATGGACAATGATGCGCATACGTCAAACACCATATATATTCTTCAAAAGTAATGAGTAGGTACGATGTTGTAGTAGCTGGCAGTGGGCTAGGTGGGTTGGAATGTGCTGCGATGCTCTCGAAAGAGGGGTATAGCGTGTGCGTGCTGGAGAAAAATCCTGTTTTTGGTGGCTGCCTGCAATCGTTTAGCAGGGCAGGGCATTTGCTCGATACGGGAATACACTACATAGGCAGCTTAGACCCAGGTCAAATAATGCACCAGTATTTCAAGTACTTTGGAATTCTGGATAGCATAAAGCTCCGTCGATTAGATGCCGACGCATTCGATATCATAAGCTATCAAGGCCAGGAGTACAAGCACGCGATGGGTTTTGATCGGTTTGTCGATACGCTGGCGCAACAATTTCCACTAGAAAGAAATGGGCTACGCGAATATGCCCAAATCGTAAAAGGGGTATACGACCTTATTGGAGTCGAGCATTTACGAAAGGGGATTATCAGCGTTGGTGGGATGGAGTATTTCTCGCAATCGGCTTCGCAGGTAATTGATAGCACTGTAGGTGACGAAAAGCTTCGAAATATTCTTGCCGGAAGTGTAACGCTTTATGGCGGTGCCCGCGATTACTCTACCCTCTACCATCATGCCATGATTAAGGGCTCGAATATCGATGGGGCCTACCGCATTGTCGATGGTACGCAAAGCGTTGCCGATGCCCTTGTGGAGGTGATCAGAAA
>CAXYUU010000344.1:0-4156 GCA_964292015.1 uncultured Acetobacteroides sp. | reverse complement strand
AACGTAGTGATTGGTACACATTTGCTAGACAGAAAGGTGTGGACAAGGATGAGAAGTGCAAAAACGCCCGTTTTCAGGGCTTCTTCGTTGGCAATAAACCTGCTATTGTGGAGCATTCCCGACGAATTTTCATCACCTCCTACACCTAAGCGGAAAAATACGGCTGGGTAGCGGTTGCTTATAAAGCCAAAGTCTTCGGTAGTCATTCTAATGTCTAGATCGATAACGTTTTCTGCTCCCATGTTTTCGACAAACGCTGTTCTGACTTTTTCAGTGAGTTCTGGGTTATTAATCAGGCAAGGGTAGCCCTTGCGGATATCCACAATAGCCTTTGTATGATGTGCCTTTGCCGTGCTTTCGACAATTTCGGTGATACGCTCGTGTGCTTTGGTTCTCCACTCTTCGTTCATGGTGCGGAATGTTCCCTCTAACTTTACTGTTGAAGGGATAATGTTGGTGGCTCCGTTAGCAATAAATTTGCCTATCGATAGTACGGTTGGAATACGCACATCGCCCATTCTACTAACGAGTTGCTGTAGGTTTACCACCACGCTAGAGGCGGCAAGAACGGTGTCGTCGAGCGTGTAGGGAAGGGCTGCGTGGCCACCTTTGCCGTTAATCTCAATGTGAATTTCATCGCCCGAAGCCATGTACATACCGGGACGGATCCCCACTTTTCCTGCTGCTATTTCGGGAGATACGTGTAGTGCTGCAAATGCTTCAATCCCCTTATCGTTGAGGATGCCCGAATCAAGCACCTTTCTTGCTCCTCCTGGAAAGCTCTCTTCGCCAGGTTGAAATAGCAGGTAAATGGTCCCCTCTAGGCTATCCCGGTTTTCCCATAGCAACTTTGCCGCATAAAGTAGGGTAGCGGTGTGGATATCGTGACCGCAGGCATGCATAACCCCGCTATTCACCGAGGCATAGGGAAGGTTTGTGTCCTCCTGTATGGGTAGCGCATCGATATCGGCACGCAAGGCAACCACTTTCCCCTTTTTAGCACCCTCAATTGTTACGAGTAGACCAGTATCGGCAACTTCGGTTATATGGGTTTTATACGGGATACCTATATCATGCAGTGTCTTGGCAATAAACTTTGACGTTTCGTACTCCTCGAACGAAAGTTCGGGGTGCTGATGCAAATGCCGACGAATAGACAGCGCCCATTGGTAGCTTTCTGCTATATTCTGCCTAATTTGTTCAAGATTTATCATTTTAAGCCTTTGAAAGTTTTATTTAGATGCTAAATTTGGAGCAAATCTACCAACTTTTTAAAGTTGGGGAATATATTTTGTAAAACAAAGAAGTTGAGAACCAAAAGCAACCTGCTGGCACCGTAGGTTTTGGTGGGGGAGTTTTTGCCACGTATAAATTGTTAAAGACTAAAATAGATACTGATGAAGAAGATGATCTTGTCGTTAATTGGTTTGCTACCTGTCTTTGTAGGTGTAGCGTTTGGACAGGGGAATAAGCCTGTGTTTAACATTCCACAAACCACCTATGATTTTGGGCAAATTGAGGAAAAAGCGTGTCCTGTTTCCCATTCGTTCACGTTTACCAATACGGGTAAAGTGCCGCTAATTCTTACCAACGTTGTTTCTTCGTGTGGTTGTACCACTCCGGTGTGGCCCAAAGCGCCTATTCTTCCGGGTAAGAAGGGGGCTATTAAGGTTACTTTTGATCCGACAAACCGTCCTGGTCCGATTGATAAAAGTATTACGATCTCATCTAATGCTACCAAACCTTTAATTGTGCTTACGTTGAGTGGTATGGTTAAGGAAAAGGCAAAGGATATTACCGACTTGTATCCGCGAAAAATTGGGGAACTTCGTATGGAAACACCTCATCTTGCCTTTACGCGCATTAATCCCGATGCTGTTGTTACCAATAAGGTGGGAATCATTAACACCAGCTCGAAACCTGTTACGGTCAAGGTTTCGGGAGTACCTGCCCACCTAAAAGTTGAGGTTAAACCTTCGACCCTTCAGCCAAATGGAAAGGGGGCTATCGTGGTTACCTACGATGCAAAAAAGAAAAATGACTGGGGATTTGTTGTAGACAACATGTCGGTTCTTGTTGATGATAAGGTCTACGACGATTGCCGATTTACGGTAAGCGCGACCATCGAAGACGACTACTCGAAGATGACGGTGGCCGAGTTGGCCGGTATGCCTACCATTAAGTTCGACCAAACAACCTACGATTTTGGCAATGTGGCCGAGGGTAAGGCGGTAGCTTACGAGTACACCTTCCGAAATTTAGGAAAAAAGGATCTCATCATCCGAAAAATTGCAACCAGCTGCGGATGTACTACCGGCGCTCCTAGTGGAACCATTATTAAGCCAGGCGATGTTGGATCGATAAAGGTAAACTTTGGAACATCGGGCTACAGCAATCGTCAGGGAAAGACGGTTACGGTGCTTACCAACGATCCGAAAAATCCTTCTGTGGTTTTACGACTTACCGGAAACGTGGTGTCTAAGTAAGCGTAATGAATACGATACATCGAAGCCTGCTGGGATTGCCTAGCAGGCTTCTTTTTTTATCGGATGGGGACGTTAGCATGTCTTATTGTTTCGCTATTTTGATGTGTACCTGTTTGGGGATCTGCCGAGCGTTGGCATTACGCCCATGGAGATTACACCAACTTGCTACATATAGATGTATTGTACAATCATAGGTTATGCTGTTTGTTTAACGGATCTGCTTGGGGTCGGTGTTGGGCTTATGCTCGGCTTGTTGGACTATGACATGGTGTAGGCGTTTAGTGCAGGGTGCTCTTAGAGTAGATTGCTGGCAGGGTGGCTCCGCATTCGGCATACTGTAGGGCTCGTCGGTAACATCTGCAGAGAAGCTTATCGACGACGGACAGGTGTCGATTCCGTACCACCATCCGATCGCTTTCGCAGCCCACTGGGGCGGCAAGGGGTGCCCTCGATGCCAAGCGCTACTGTAGCTGGGCATCGTACCAAAGGATGATTAGTAAAAGAAAGTGAATCCCCCAAAGGCAGCTGCCTTATGGGGGATTTTTCTGTACAAGGTTATACAAGTGTCTGCAAAATGTAATAGGTTGGAATACGACTTTCCTACTGAGGTCACTATGTGGTAAGCTGGATTTCGGTTGTTGTCCAATCTCTCGTTGAAAACAAATAAGTAGCCTATGCGAGTTTTATGAGGTTTTGCTGTACGTTACAGCAAAACAAGTGTGTGTACGGTTTGTTCATCTTGCATGCTCCTTTGCGAGAGGAGTTTTAAGTAAAAGCACGGAGTTCGGTGGTTTTGTACTGCCATCGGCATAATTAGCAGCTTAATACTGCTGAACGCTCGGTTTCGTCTAATATTAGGTGGCGGCTTTACAATGGCTAGCTACAGTTATATGGTTTGGTTTAGTCCTTTGTAAAGAAATCCGCCATTAGCTCTGCTTGTTTTAAAACCGTCTCAATAGCCTTAGCTTGTTTGTCTGGTGGGTAGCCCCATTTAGTGAGCGTTCGTTTTACCAATACCATTAGTTTTGCTCTTGCACTTTCTCTAATAGTCCAGTCGATAGTTGCGTTTGCTCTAACTTTGTCGGTAATTTCTCTTGCAATTTGTTTTAATTGGTCGTCGCCCAAAACTAGTACAGCACTGTCGTTTACTTCCAACGCATTGTAAAAAGCAACTTCGTCTTTTGTCAGACCGAGTCGTACACCTTCTTTTTCTGGTTTTTTAAATTCATTTGCGATCTTTATAAGTTCTTGAATAATTTCAGCAGTTGTCAGTAAGTTATTTTGGTACCGTTTTATTGAACCTTCCAACATTTCCAATAGCTTCTTACTCTTTACTAAATTGGTTTTTGAACGTATTTTTATTTCGTCATTCAACAGCTTTTTTAAAAGTTCTAACGCCAGGTTTTTGTGTTTCATTCCCTTCACTTCCAAAAGGAATTCATCTGAGAGTACTTCCAAACCTGATATTTCGGGTTTATCTATTCCTGCTGCTTCAAAAATATCAACTACTTTATCTGAACTCAACGCTTCATCAACAATCTGTTTAATGGCTGTTTCAATTTCAATGTCCGATTTACCTGTTCCGCTTCCCGCTCCTTCAAATTTTACAAGCCTGGCTTTTACCGCTTGAAAGAAGGCAACATCATCTTTGATGTTCATTGCACTTTCGT
>CAXYUU010000343.1:0-4197 GCA_964292015.1 uncultured Acetobacteroides sp. | reverse complement strand
TACCTTCACTATGTTGTAAAGGGTTTCCATACTACTCACGGCGTTAGGGTCGCGAGCCAGCAGGTTAAGGTAGGTGAGGGCGGCGATGCCTCGGTAGCTTAAAAAGCTAGCCGAGTAGTTCGATGCCAGGTATAAGCTATCGGTATTGGTGCTGAGCTCCTCTTGCAGAATGATCTTTGCTTGTACAAGTCTTTTAAAGTAGCCCTGCCTTTCGTCGTTGGATATAATATGTATGGGATCGGTGCTGATAAACGACGGGTCGAAAATGCACAGGTTGTTGCCCCAGTTAAAGCCTATCTGTACGTTTTTATTCTGACCGTTTATGTAGATGTAGCTTTTGATGCTCTTCTCGTTAAAGATTAGCGAGTACACCACCGATGCCGTAAGGTTGCTGAAAATCTTGTTGTAGGCCGTTGCCGACATGGTGGCAAAGGGGTCGTACCGAAGGAAGTATTCGTCGTGAATTGCTTTAAGGTAAGCTTCGATGGCGGCCATACCCGCTTCGCCCTTACTGGGCAGCGGTAACGGTAGCGATGATGCCGTTTGCCTAATCGAGCCTAAAAACGAGGCCTCGATGTCGCCCATGTCGGGGGTGGCTTGGGCAAAGAGCATGTTCAGAGGGGTTGCCGTACCGTTTGCCAGCTTTATAAAGGTCTCCTTCTCGTTCGGACTGTTATAAACGATGCGGTTAACCAGCTCAACCTTGTTTTTTTGTCCAAAAGCCAGGGTGCTGCCTAGTATAAGGCAGGCTAGGCTTAGTATTAGCGTTGTCTTTTTAGTATACATTTACTTATAGTATGAAAAATAGGTAGGTATGCGGTCTGTCTTTCCGACAGTTTTGGAGTTGCCTATTTGGTGGCGGTAAGCATAAAAGGAACGCTATATTTCGAAATTCCCTTAGCCGCAAAGTTAACATGCTGACCGGGCGAGCGGCGCATTTTGTAGGTGGTACCGGTAATGAGGAACAGCTCGCCATTTTTTTTGATGTAGTACTGTGCCATCTTAGGTTCGGGCGAAACGCTAAAGTAGAAGGTGCTTTCGGAGGTCATGTAGTTATTCTCTACCCTAATGTTGAGCTTGTAGGTTGCTGCCGTTCCGTTTTTGTATTCGGTTAGGCTTGCCATCTCCTTATTGCGGTACACAATCTCCACCGTTTTCGATCCATCGTAGTCCCATTGGGTTGTTGTACCAACAGGGTATCCATCTTTGTAGATGCTCTCTTCGTATATCTTCCCATTTTCGAAGTACATTTTCGACGATCCGTTTTGCAAACCAGCCTTGTAAAAACATACTTTCTCCAACTTGCCACTTTGGTAGAACTTTTCGAATTTGCCGTTAAGCGCACCGTTTGCCACCTCGGCAGCTGCCCTTATGGCTCCGTTGTCGTAGTAGCTTTTGGCTGTGCCCTTTTCTATGCTGCCTTCGACAGTAAACTTTACTCCGTTAATTGTAAGCGTATCGTTGTGGCTGCAGCAGCAAAGGAGTGCGGATAGCGCTAAGAGCATAAGTGCGTTTTTCATTACAGATGATTTGGTTAGATGATGGTACAACAGGTAGTAGGCTTGGGTTGATGTGCTTAGACTTGCTAGCAATGGCTGATTCGTATGTTTTAAGTAGCTTATTTGGTTCTAAAAATAGTACTTTAAAGATTTACTGCAAACTATTGTAATGAGATGTGCGAATTTTATTTCAAAACAGGTTGGTGATGCTTCTTTTTTTTTATATTTGCCGCATTACTACAGCAATATGACGGTGAATTTTACTCCCAAGCTGATATTCCTTAATCTTAAGAACAGAGACGCCTTCTGTTCTTAACCCTCTTTTATGACGTACATCCTACGTCGCCACTTTACCTTACATTTTTTTAATGCAAACGATATTGGTAAGCTACCAATGGGCATTGCTATACCCGATAATCACAAAAAAATATAGTTATGGAACTTCCATTTGCAGAATCGTACAAAATTAAAATGGTGGAGCCCATTCGTCGCTCTACCCGCGAAGAGCGTGAACTTTGGATCAAAGAGGCTCACTACAACTTGTTCAACCTACGTAGCCAGTACGTATTTATCGACTTGCTAACCGACTCGGGCACTGGTGCCATGAGCGATAGGCAGTGGAGCGCAATGATGCTTGGCGACGAAAGCTACGCCGGTGCTACCTCGTACTACAAGATGAAGGATGCGATCTTCAACATTTTAGGGTTCCCCTACTTTTTGCCTACTCACCAAGGACGTGCTGCCGAGAATGTGCTTTTTTCGGTGTTGATTAAGGAGGGCGACTTCATACCTGGCAACTCGCATTTCGATACCACCAAGGGGCATATCGAGTTCCGTAAGGCTCATGCCGTAGATTTAACCATCGCAGAGGCCTCTAACACCCAGCTCGAGGTTCCCTTTAAGGGCAACATTGACCTGAAAAAGCTGGAGCTGTTTTTCGAATCGCATCCTGCCGAAAAGATTCCATTCCTCTGCATGACCGTAACTAACAACACCGCTGGTGGTCAGCCGGTATCGATGGAAAACCTTCGTGGTGCCAGCCAGCTCGCTAAGAAGCATGGCGTACCAGTCCTTTTCGACTCGGCTCGCTTTGCCGAGAATGCCTACTTCATTAAGATGCGCGAAGAGGGCTATGCCGATATGACCATCAAGGAGATTGTGACCGAGATGTACCAGTATGCCGACTTCATGACCATGAGCTCGAAGAAGGATGCCATTGTAAACATGGGTGGGTTTATTGGTTTCAAGAACGAGGAGATCTACAAGAAAGCTACCGTGTTTAACATCATGTTCGAAGGTTACGTAACCTACGGTGGTATGAGCGGTAGGGATATGAATGCGCTCGCAGTAGGATTGGACGAGGGTACCGAATTCGACACCTTGGATAGCCGCATCCGCCAGGTTGCCTACCTGGGTCAAAAGCTCGACGAGTACGGTATTCCTTACCAGCGTCCTGCAGGTGGGCATGCCATCTTTGTTGATGCTAAAAAGGTGCTTCCCAATGTGCCACGCGAGCAGTTCCCTGCACAAACGCTAGGTGTAGAGCTGTTCCTCGAAGCCGGCATTAGAGGTGTCGAAATTGGCGCCATACTTGCCGACCGCGATCCTGAAACTCGCGAAAATCGCTATCCCGAACTGGAGCTACTTCGTTTAGCTATCCCACGTCGTACCTACACCAACAACCATATGGATGTAGTTGCCGCCGCCCTAAAAAATGTATTCGATAGAAGAGAAAGCATTACTAAGGGTTTTGACATTGCTAAGGAAGCTCCAATTCTTCGCCACTTTACCGTGGAAATGGAACGAGCTAAGTAAGGTTTTTTTGTTATGTATATGTTTAAAAGGTAGGGCTCTTATGGAGCTCTGCCTTTTTTTGTGCGCCGTACATGGTATATCGCTGGTCGGTGCAAGTGGATATCGAGGTTGGGCGCTACCCATTAGCCGGGAGCAGGGGTGTCGACCGCGTGGCGAACCTACAGGAAGCTGGCGGCAACGTCTCTCCATCCATCCTGCTGGTGCCTGCTGATATAGTAAGTTGCTATTTCGATTGGTGTGGGGCGTATTCTTCGCTCGATATTCAACCGCTCCGCGGTTGCTGTTTTTTGCGGTTGGTTTTCCAGCATTGCATGCGGGGGGATTCAAATTTAATCCTTTCAGGAAACCTATTTCGTTGCTCCTTGTAGTAGATTTTATTGAGAGTAAGATGGAATGTATTGCTCTTATATATAGTCTGAAGCTCTTTAGGGCTTCAATGAGAATAACCCCGAGTGAAACTCGGGGAAGTGGAATGGAGCGGTAAACAACCACAACGTGGTTGAATAACATCGACCGTAAAGAGCAAATTCATGTTTGATTACCCACATCCAATAGGGTAGAGCCTGTGGTAATGTCGAACCATCTTCCTTCGGCTAACAGGATTTTCGCGTTTCAATGAAAAAAGGAGTAGGCGTAAAGGAATCGGCGTGTGGTATGTCTCGACCTACAAATGGACGAGAGCGGTGGTTGGTTTGCTCTCCCGCATCCGGAGAACGACAAATTGGTGAAAGTGGTGCTCTCCCGCATCCGGAGAACGACAAATTGGTGAAAGTGGTGCTCTCCCGCGTCCGGAGAGCGACAAATTGGTGAAAGTGGTGCTCTCCCGCGTCCGGAGAACGACAAATTGGTGAAAGTGGTGCTCTCCCGCATCCGGAGAACGACA
>CAXYUU010000342.1:0-4211 GCA_964292015.1 uncultured Acetobacteroides sp. | reverse complement strand
GTAATCCAGCAATCCCTAAATCGGACTAATCCAAATTCAGACGGTAATCGCTACGCTAGGTGCGAGACGCTATGCGAGGCAGGGGTACCAGAGCGGAGCGAGATGTCACGCTCAGCGGGAGACAAACTTCGCCTAGCCTTGTGCGCTGAATTAGACTATGGCGAGCTGGGCTTTTATATGGCTATCTTTCTTGTTTTATTTACAATGGGTCGAGCTGGGATGTATTCGTATATTATTTAAATAAATTCGGCTAAGGAAAAATCTTAGCCGAACATACACTTGTCTTTAAAAGATTATTAAAGCAAAACTTGACATACTAAAAAATTTATTATGTCAAGTTTTACTTTATTTATTTTTCAGGTTCACACTGCATTGCTAACCCCAAAATGAATTCGGTGCTATTCAAACTTAACTACTCGATGTTAATCGTAGTTTTCAACAGAACCTTATTAATCATATTTAAAATAATACCATTCAATTTTGACGGCGGTTAAAACAACCACCACAATTGAGAAGAATCAGTAGAAGGTGCTATCGTTATTACTTTCACCCCATTTTTTAATGAACCATCAATACATAAAGCTTTTCCTGTTTTTTTATTGATAATTTGATAACCAAATTGACTATTACTTACTACTTTCCAAATTTGATTATCTGCACCTGTCCATTCTGCAATTTGTACATCAACACCGTTTGGGGCAACTTCTAACGCTTTAAAAGTAATATCTGTTGTAATTTTAAATAAATCAGGCCTCTTTTTTGAAGAAGAAGAACGACCAACACTTAGGAAGCACCAATGTTGACATTTACCCTCCTTAAAATTCCATATTTGTAAAGGCGATCCGATTTTTGAATTTTCATCTTTAGTTTCTAAAGCTGGGCAGTTTGCATCCCGTCCATGTCCAGTCCCATTATACCCATATGACACTCTATATTTGCCATTAAGCACATAATAAGGTATTTGAGCCTGTAAATTAAAAATAATACCCAAAAGTATTAATCCAGTAAAAATAAATCGTTTCATCATCATAATATTTTCAAATTAAAGTTTATAAAAGCAAGATTCAAGTTTGAAGTGCAACTATGGGTTTGATTAATTCTCGTCCAAATATAGTTAGTGGGGCTTCAAATTCCAATCTTTTTGGGGCCGAGTGTTTAAAACATGTTGTACCCTCTTAACAACCTGACTGGTAATTCCTACAAAATCAGTTTTCTTAGGAAAGTACTGACGAATGAGGCGGTTTAAGTTTTCATTTGCTCTCTGCTGAGCGTAGTATGGTAGGATAATCGAAGTGCAATGGCTCGGCATAGTCTGCTCTTTGTCGAACATAAGAAGCAGCCTTAAACCGCAATTGAAAGATTTCATAAAAAGGAGACGCGAACATCGCGTCTCTACAGCCTCGAATAAGCGTTGCGCGTAGAGACGCATTGAATGCGTCTCGAAAAGAATACCCCCGTTCGTCTGAGGCTCCTGCCTCAGCCGAATCTATCCAAGCAGGCTTATGCCTGCGTTAACGGTAGGTCTTCCACATAAATTCAACTGGGATTATATCAGGTAAGTCCACGCTCAACGGAGGCAGGCACAAAAAAATAGGCCACGAATACACGAATTGGATCCCATTCGTCTATTCGTGGCATTAATCCTGCTGCAAGCTATTTGAGCTCATTTATTGATTATGGAAACTGACGACCCGCCGCAGCGGGCTTTGTCGTGTTTGTATATAGCTTACTATCAACAAACGTTAGCATAACAGCTATAAGCGAGGAGGCTACGCTTAGCATAAGGCGCCTAAAAGATTTTTAAATGGTGCCCTTAAATTTTCTCATTGCAACAAACATACCGTAAATACTGATAAAATAGAACGAAAGATCAATAAAAACAGCAATAAAAGCCATAGCGTTAAGACAATAACCAATTTTATATCGGAGCTTAAAAATTAGAAACTTACTAAGTACAAAGCTACCAATTTTGCTATTGAAATTTCGGCTTTACGTGTCTCTGAGCTTGTCGGACGACCTATTTATCGTCCTTATATCTACTATAATAAAACAAATAACTTTCATATTGCGGACGCTTTGGTTAATACATTTGGAACCTTGCCGACAATGTTTTTCTTAATTGTATTTTTTTCAATGACACGACAGCAGGAAACTTCTTAATAAAATTTGGCATAACTATTGTAATTGTGTTTGAGCGTGCACACCCGTTGCCTGGTAAAATAATAGACATTTGGGACATAATTGCTACTATTATGAAAGGGGTTATTCGCTATTTAATCTATAATAGTATACTTAAAAAAAGACAGCTGAATGAAGAAACAACGAATCGCTAATCGGGCAGGTTGCCCTGTTCGGACGAGACTATACCCATTGCACTCATGCTAAGCCATTTCATAATGTTCGACCCCTTTAGGGGGGAGTGAAAATCCTCTACGTATGCTGTAAACCGTTCATTCCTCTGGAATCACTAATCGTAGAAGCGGATGCCGAAGGCATCAGCGTAGCGAGGATGATATGCTAGCATAAGATTAAAGTAGGCTTATTGCTAACAGGGATAAAGATATTTGATAGTGGCTATACAAGTGCTATGTACATTTGAAAATGTACCAATTAGGAGAATTAAAAATGCTATGTAGATGAATTTTATGCTGTTTATAACATGGCATAATTTACTTAACATAAAACTAACCAGGTGCACTTATAAAATAAATAAAATGCAAGAAATATTCTGAACTCGTTGCCTCTATCGAAAATATGATAGCAGCCTCTATCTACCAGATTGATGTTTAGGGGTATTAATCATTTAGTGCAAAAAAAGTAATTCAAACGCCCATTCCGAAGTGCGATAACGGTAGGAGAAATTTAAAATTAAAAGCTAGTATGAAAAAGTTAATGTTAATTATTGGAGTCTTTATGCTTTTCGGCTTTGTAGCAAAAGCACAACCATCAAAAGTAGATAAGCCTACAGAATGGAAATCTAATACCACAGTACTCGTATCGCCTAATCAGCAGTACAAACTTTCGTATCAGAGTGATGGTGATTTGGTTGTGTACGATAAAAGCAACAAACCAATATGGAGTACTAAAACAGCTGGTAAAACACCCAATAAATTAGTGTTCCAGGCAGATGGTAATTTAGTTTTATATGGTGCAAGTAACGTTGTTTTTTGGGAATCAAGCTCAAATGGTAAGGGTGGAAAAAGTCTTCGGTTGAGCGATTATGGCAGCTTAAGTGTTTGGGACCAAAAAGGAAATATTTGGAAAACAGAAAACGATAAAACTCTTTTACATGTAGGTAAGGTAAAATTCTTTAATCCGTTGAAAGGCTTTGGATTTATTAAAGATGCCAGCACAGGAAAAGAATATTTTGTTCACGTTTCAGGTTTAGTTAATACAGTAAGCGAAAACGACGATGTAAGCTATTATCTTGAAGAGGGCAAGAGAGGGGTAAATGCTGTTAATGTCAAACTCTTATAAAATAAATACAATCATTTTTAAAGTTGCCTATAATGAAAAAATTAATGTTAGCTATTGTTGCCTTTATGCTTTTCGGCTTTGTTGCAACAGCACAACCATCAAAAGTAGATAAGCCTACAGAATGGAAACCTAATACCACCGTACTCGTGTCGCCTAATCAGCAGTACAAACTTTCGTATCAGAGTGATGGTGATTTGGTTGTGTACGATAAAAGCAACAAACCAATATGGAGTACTAAAACAGCTGGTAAAACACCCAATAAATTAGTGTTCCAGGCAGATGGTAATTTAGTTTTATATGGAGCAAGTAACACTCTTCTTTGGACTTCAAAATCAACTAGTAAGGGTGTAAAAAGTCTTCGGTTGAGCGATCAGGGCCGTTTAAGTGTTTGGGACGAAAAAAAAGTTATTTGGGAAGCTGATTCAGATGTTACATATTATGTAGGTAAGGTAAAAACCTTTGATGCTGCGAAAGGCTTTGGATTTATTATACCCAGAGATGGTGGTCCAAACATTTTTGTGCATTTTACAGGACTTTGCGAAGGCCCGTGGTTACGGGAAGGCGCGGAAGTTCGTTATAAATTGGCTAAAGGACCTAGGGGAATGCAGGCCGTTGACGTTAGGTATTTGCAATAAAAAAAACAATTTGCTTAATCGGTAGTTTGCCAGTATGGGTAAACTACCGCTACTACTAGCCCCCTGCTCCCCGTAGTTTAAATCAACGCACGGTGCTAG
>CAXYUU010000341.1:0-4214 GCA_964292015.1 uncultured Acetobacteroides sp. | reverse complement strand
AAGTTGACTTGGGATCTCGAAAAAAAAATAGTGAGGCAAAAGAGTTGACTTACAGCTTAGAAAACAAAATAGTACAGGTCAACAAGTCGACTTGCAGGCTCGAAAACAAAAAATAATGGTCAGCAAGTCGACTTGCAGGCTCGAAAACGAAAATTAGTGGTCAACAAGTCGACTTGCAGGCTTGAAAGCGAAAAATAATGGTCAACAAGTCGACTTGCAGGTTCGAAAACGAAAAATACAGGTCAACAAGTCGACTTGTAGGCTCGAAAACGAAAATTAGTGGTGAAAAAGTCGACTTGCAGGCATAAAACGAAAAATAATGGTGAAAAGGGAGGGCGTATGAGACTGTTCATGAAGCTGTGTCTGTAAAAATGAATAATTAAAGAGAGTTTTCCTGGATTTTGTACCCACCTCTACTGTATTTGTTTTAGAGGTTGGCTTTGCCCAGTACGGTTGCTACAGCTGATTCTGGTAGCAGATTTTACTTCCCCCTTGTTCTTTCTGCATTTAGGTACAATTGGGCGACATTTTATACGTAATGCTTTGTCATGATCTTAATACACATTAAGGGATACATTAGTTCTTCATTAGAAAACGGGTGACGATTTTTATACAAGGTTTCTATGGGTATATTTGTATTCGTATTATAAGTCAGTAGCAGCTCTAATGGAAGTGTAGCAGTGCCAATTGGCTTTATGATATGCTAAGCTAGTTTTGTAATAGGATAAATTGGAGAGCGCATAATGAGGAGTATACTACTTCTAGGAGTATTTATAAGCATATTCACGACTTCGAACGGTCAACCGTTAAACCATCCATTTCCCAACCATACAACCTATTCGAAAGGGGCTATTCTCCCGGCGCAGAGCGCGCAGCCAAGCATCGACAATACCGTCAAAAAGTTTTACGACATTTGGAAGAAGAGCTACGTTAAGAACGATTGCAGCGATCCGGGTATGTACTACGTTTACACCGACGAGGGCGATGTGCGAAATGGCGTGCCGGTGGTATGCGTATCGGAAGGTCAGGGTTTTGGGATGCTCATACTTCCGCTTATGGCGGGGTACGATAAGGAGGCTCAGCGAATTTACAACGGCATGTACCGTTTTGTGGTGGCCAATCCAACGGCAAAAAGCCAGCATCTGATGTCGTGGAGTATCCTTAAGGGGTGCCGCATCGACCATCATAAAACGGGAGACGAGTTCGACAACACCTCGGCAACCGACGGCGACCTGGATATTGCCCTGTCTCTATTTATGGCCGATGCCCAATGGGGCAGCACCGGCGCGGTGAACTACAAGGCCGAAGGCGTTAAGCGTGTGAAGGCAATCCTCGAACATGAGATTAACAAGCAAAAGAATACCATACTGCTGAGCGATGCTAACGATCCCGGCGATTACGACTTTTACGATATCCGTACCTCCGACTTCATGCCCACGCACCTGAGGGTGTTTAACAAGTTTTACCCCAACCCGATATGGGGTAAGGTTATTGACCATACCTACCAGATATTCCTGGACATTCAGAAAAGGTATAGCCCAAAAACCGGGTTGATCCCCGATTTTATTGCCTTTAGGGCAAAGAGGTATGCTCCTGCAAAGGCAAACTACCTGGAGTCGGACTACGATGGCATGTACTACTACAACGCCTGCAGGGTACCCCTACGGGTTGGACTCGACTACCTGATTAATGGCGACCCACGGGCGCAACGCCTTGTTAACCCTATGGTAAGCTGGCTACAGGTAAAAACCAAGCATAACCTAAAGAATGTTTGCGCAGGGTACCATCTCAACGGAACACGCATCCCCCGTTACGACTATGTTGCCCCTGCGTTTGTAAGTCCCTTTGTTGTGGGATCGATGGTAAGTAGTAAGAACCAGCAATGGCTGAATAAGGGGTGGGGGTACGTTGCCGACTTTAAGGCAAAGGACTATAACTACTACGACAACACCATTCAAATGCTTTCGCTTCTTGTACTTTCAGGTAATTTTTGGTTGCCTTAAGTCTTTATAATTTATGAGTAAACAAATTTTTCAAAGCCATTCGGACACACGATGGAACCGATTTGTGTGGTTCGTGCGAGTTGTTTTGGTGCTGCTGGCTATTGCAGTTGCATCGGTGCTATTCTCGCTGTTTCGCAGTAACGATAACAGCATTAAGGATCTGCTAATAGGCGAAAAGCATTTTGGCAATATCAACACCAATCCGAAGCGTGAAAAGGTTTCGGAAAAGGAGATTGTATCGTTTGTGAAACATCTAAAGGATGTTCGCAGGCACCGCGAACGGAATTTTTACAAGCAGGACGAGGTTGTTCCTAACGAAATTAAGGCGTACCTACCCGTTAGAGCGGGCTTTTACGTAAACTGGGATAAGAGCTCGGCTGTTTCGCTTAAGCAGAACATCAGCAAGCTGAACATGGTTATACCGGAGTGGCTTTTCCTCAAGGATTCGAAGGGAAATATGGACATTCGGGTGGATAAGAACGTGATCAACCTTCTTCGAAAGAACAAGATTGCGGTGGTTCCCCTGTTGAGCAACAACTTCAAGGATCGCTGGAATGGCGATTCGACCTTGGTTATGCTTAAGAGCAAGGCGAGCCGTGCCAACCTGATCAACAATATTAAGGTATTCCTCGACGATTACGGATTTCAGGGGATAAACATCGACTTCGAGTCGCTACCCGTTTCGGCGAAGCCCTACTTTAACCAATTTGCAAAGGAGCTAAATGCCACGTTGAGTACGGGCAACTACCTGGTAACGGTGGATATCAATCCTGCCGACTTTAATTTGGATGTGGTGCAGCTGGGCAAGTCGTTCGACTTTATCTTTGTAATGGCTTACGACGTGCATAATGCCGATGGGAAACCCGGTTGTATTGCCTCTATGGGCTTTATCGAGCAGTCGCTCGACGATGTGATGAAGAGCGTTCCGTCCAACAAGTTTGTGCTTTGCGCGGCAACCTACGGTTACAGCTGGAAGCCCAAGCAAAATGCCACCGATTTATCGTACGAGCAGTTTATTTCGCTGGCCAACGAGCATAAGGCAAATGTTTTGTTCGACTCCAACAATAGCGACCTCTACTTTACCTACTACGACGACGATGGACAGCTATGCGAGGCGCATTGCAACGATGCGGTGAGCGTTTTTAACGCCATGCGAACTGCCGCCGACTACGGTACTGGCGGGGTGGCCGTTTGGTATTTGGGTAGCGAGGACTACCGAATATGGGATTTCTTCGACCGCGACCTCTCGGTGAAGGGGCTTACCCAAAAGCCATTCAACTTCAACCTTATGGAGCGCATCAAGTCGATGTACTCGATCGACTACGACGGTAAGGGGGAGCTGATGGAGGTGATCAGTAAGCCGGAAAATGGCTTGGCAAAGATAGATGTTCGGAAGCCGGAGTTCTTTATTTCGAGCGAGAAGTACGAGCACCTACCCTCGTCGTACCAGATTAACCGCTATGGTGGATCGAACCCTAAAAAAATTGCCATCACCTTCGACGATGGCCCCGATTACGAGTATACCCCTCAAATTCTGGATATCCTGAAGCAGAATAAGGTGCATGCCACCTTCTTTGTTACCGGGTTAAACGTCGAGAACAACATCCCGCTGCTTAAGCGCTTGTACAGGGAAGGGCACGAGATTGGCAACCACACCTTTCTGCATCCCAACCTAGAGGTAACCTCCGACGACCGCGAGCGAATAGAGCTGCGCTCCACCCGCATGCTTATCGAGAGCATCTTGGGCCATACCACCATGCTTTTCCGTACCCCCTACAATACCGATGCCGAGCCGCATAACATCTTCGAGATAAAGCCGCTGTCGATTGCCTACGAGGAGGGATTCATTACCGTGGCATCCTCCATCGACCCGAACGACTGGCAGGTTGGCGTGTGTGCCGATACTATTGTTGCCCGTGCCATTGCCCGGCAAAAGTTGGGTAACATTTTGCAGCTGCACGACTCGGGTGGCGAGCGCTCGCAAACAATTATTGCCCTACCCCGTATTATCGACTACTTCAAAAAGCAGGGGTACCAGCTAGTGTCCGTTTCGGAGCTGATGAATAAGACCCGCGATCAGGTGATGCCTCCAGTTAAGGGTAGCCTATTCTTTGCCGAGGATATCAACGGCATATTCTTCTTCATCACCTTTATTTGGCAGCACTTTTTACGGGGCTTCTTTTTCATTGCCATCTCGCTTGGCATCCTTCG